>JAGBGW010000314.1 GCA_017935825.1 Clostridia bacterium | reverse complement strand
GGCGTATTGTTCGGGTGGTTCCTGACTCCCAGACGTAAAAAGAGATAAAACAAAAGCGCAGATCCGATGAAAATCGGACCTGCGTTTTTTGATTGTCTCCATTACATTTTTGTGGTCAGTTTTCTCGCACGGATGAGGCGCTTTCTCGCGCGCTGCACATCGGGATGATCCGCAGGAAAAATTTCCATGCAGGTTTGATAGACCTTCTCTCGCACGGCAAGTGCTTCTGTAAACTGTCCTGCCCGCTCCATGGTTTTTGCAAGGTTACTCATGGCAGTACGGGTATAGCCATGGCGCTCACCCAAGGTTTTGGCATAAAGTTCAACTGCACGAAGCTGATGCAGCACGGCATCTTTTAAGTTGCCCGCGGCAGACAACGCCTTTGCATAGTTGTTCAGCGCCGCCAATGTATCGGGGTGTTTCTGACCTTTTTCTTCCATACGCAGACGATAGATCTTTTCTCTGCAGACAAGCGCCTGCTGCACATCGCCCTGCGCTTCATAGTCTTCTGCCAAAACGCGAAGCGCATCCGCATCCTGCGGCAGTTCCGTCGTTTGCGGCTCAGATTCTACCTCATCTGTGGTTTCTTCCGCTTCTTCTGTCGGTTCTTTTTCAGCTTCTTCTATCTGCTGCGCAGATTCTTCTTCCTTGGGCTGATAAATCTGTCGGATCGCCTGTGCTTCTTCGATGCGTCCGCACAAATCCAGCACATCACAAAGTTTCAGTGCAAAGGCTTCTTCCTGCTGTGTTTCACCTTTAGCAATGGATACATTCAAACAAAGGCTGTAGAACTCAGCAGCGGTATCGTGATCACCTGCATCCAAAAAGCCCTGCGCACATTGCTCCATGGCGCTTTGAACCTGCTGCATGCCATCGACTGCAAGACGGGCCTCATAGGTCGATGCAAGGGACATAAACTGCGCAATATCACCCCGATTCAAACATGCCAGCAGCCATGCCATGATCCAGTTGTCCTGCATGGCGCTTTCATCCTGCGCCGTAAAATGCTGTGCCAAAGCGCACATATCACAGATGGCTTCGTCGTTCTGCTCTTCATCCAGCAAGGGCAGCAGCAAATCCAGTGCATCTGCAAACAGCTGCACGTCACCTTGTTTTGCTGCATACCAGCGGCACATGCTCATCAGCTGCTGTGCATCGGGCGCATCCAGTAATGCCTGCAGGTAATCTTCACCCTCGCTGAGTATCTCCTGTTCACCGGCGCCGCTTTGCTCCAGCGTGTGCAGCACCACTTTGCGAAGGGCTGCCTCGCGGGAAAATTGTTCGGCATTATGATACAGATCGCAAAGATTCTGCATAGCTGCCAGTGCATCTGGCTGTGCGGCCTGACCGTTTTGCAGGAATTGTTCCACAATTCTTGAATAAAGACCGATGGCACGCTGCACATCGCCTGCATCTGCCAGCAGCTTTGCCGTCCAAAGCGAAAGGGGCATATGATACTGAGAAGATGTCGGAAGTGCCTGCTGCAGACGACCGAGAAATTCCAGCGCATCTTCGTAATCGCCTCTCTGCTGCCAGTGATCAATCTGCGCGATCAGCGCCTCCTCTAAGGCAGATCCCTGCACCAGCATACCGTTTTGCGCCCCCACCAAAATGGAAGAACGCACATCACGGCGTTTCTGCGACGAACCCACGATCCGTTCATTTTTTCTGGAAAATCCCACCACAAAGCGGGGATCATCCAGATACAAACTGCCTGCACTGCCCTTGGGCAGGGGAAGTTCTTCTTCTGTCGGTTCCAACACGGAAAAATCTTCCTCCTGTTCAAAGAGCAGGTTTTGTTCCGAAGCTTCTTCGGGCATTCCGTCCGTCAGATCCAAAAGATCGGGCGTATCGTTCTGCAGGATCTCATCGCCCGGTACTTCTTCGTTCATAGTTTCTTCCCCCGGCAAATCTTCTTCTTTTTGCAGATCCACCGTCACAGCCTGCGCCTGCTCCTGTTTTTGCATCGTCTGATAAATATCCACCCGTACAAAAGAGGGCTGTTGAAGCGTAGGATCGATCTTAGGTTCTTCCCGCTTTTTTTGCGCAGTACCCTGCCCTGCAAGATAGCTTTGCGCCTGCTTTTTCAAGGGATGCTTACCTGCAAAATTGGCATCGATGGCACGCAGGCAAAGTGCCGCGCTGCGCTGTGCGGAAGCAGTATCTCCCATACGGGAAAAGCAATCTGCAAGTGCAAGTGAACCTTCCACCATGCCGCCTGCATCACGACAGCGGGCACTGATGGCGCAGGCATCCTTCAATGCACTGAGCGCATGGGAAAACTGTCCGCCATGCATTTGCAGCACACCTTCGTCAAGGCGCAGTGCTGCACAAAGTGCGCTTTCTTCCTGCGGCAGATGTCCCTGCAGATGCATCACAAGCTGCAGCGCTTCAGCGGCAGACAGCGATTTAGCAGCAGGACAAATCTGCGTCCGATACAGGGCATAAGCCTTATCATCCGCACCAAAGCGCTTCAAATGCTGAAAAAAAGCTTCGCAGAGTCTGCGCAGTTGTTCCGTTGTCCGTTCGTAATGTTCCGCCATGTATTTTTCGGCTCCCTATTGTAAACAATGGTAAAATTATATTGCAGATGTACAACTATGTCAATCAAGCCCACATTGTGCCTTCACCTGTGCAAAACTTTTGCGCACGGGCGGCGGTGTGGGGATGGGGCTAAGCAGCCGCTTCTGCATCCAGATCATATCGTACCAGCGGTCAAATTTGTAACCGCAGGCATCAAAGCGCGCCACCGTCTCATAGCCCAAATGGGCATGGAACGCCTCCGATGCGTTGGTCAGGTGTGCATCGGGCGTATCGGTCACCGCGATGCAGGCATAAAGGTTGAAGATGCCCTGTGCAAGCAAAACTTCCTCCAGCTTTTCATACAATGCCCGACCCACGCCTTTGGCGCGGAGGTCGCGCCGCACATAGATGGAAGTCTCGCAATCCCAATCATAGGCTTCCCGTCCGTGGAAGGGCGATACATAGCAGTAACCCACGATCTGCCCGTTTTGTTCCGCCACAAGGTAGGGGTATTTTTCAAGGGTCTTTTCCACCTTCTCCCCCATCTGCTCCACCGTTGGCGGTGCATAAGCAAAGGTGATGGCGGTGTTTTCAACGTAAGTGGCATAAATCGCCTGCAAGGCAGGTGCATCCGACACCGTCGCCGTGCGGATGGTGATGGGCGCATCCTGCTGTAAGTCATACACCAGGCGAAGATAGTAGTCATCCCTTGCCCACGTCACGCCCAGCGAGGTAAAGCCTGCGTTTTGGTACAGGTGCTTTGCAGGAAGGTTTTCCTCATATACAAACAGGCGCACAAAGTCATGTCCTTTTTGGCGCAGCATATCAAGTCCGCAAGCCAGCACACGCTTGGCAGTGCCCTTGCCGCGATGCTCGGGCAGGATGCCGAAGCGGAAGATCCACGCAGGGTTCTTCGCCCCATCGTCAAAGGGCACGGGGATGTCAAAATTGCCCATGGCGGCAATGCCCAGGATCTGTCCATTTTCCCAAACACGATACAGACGTTCCAGCGCAATATCCTCTGCAACGATTTGCGCGTTGGGGTAGTCCCCACTCCAGTGGCAGGATTCGTAGGTGGCACAGGCGCGGTAGATCAAAAGTGCATCGGCAACCTGAAGGCTGTTCAGTTTTTCAAATTCAATCGCCATAACAGTATTCTCCTTAATCACATTATACCACCATCCCCTGCCGCGGTCTATTTTCGCGTGGACAATTTCCCCTCTGCGATGCTATACTGATTTCAATATATCGATGAGGTGTAACTATGATCTATCGTGAACTTGGAAAAACAGGCATGCGTGTTGGCATCGTGGGCATGGGCTGTGAGGGCTTCCTTGAAAAGACCCCCGAACAGGTAAGTGAATTTATCGACGTGATGCAGGCGCATGGCGCAAACTGCATCGATTTGTACAGTCCCAATCCCGACATGCGCAAAAATCTGGGTCTTGCGCTGCAGGGACGTCGGCAGGATTTTATTTTGCAGTCCCATCTTTGCTCCGTTTGGGAAGACGGACAGTACAAGCGCACAAGAAAGCTGGAGGAAGTCAAGGCAGGTCTTGCTCAAATGCTGGAACTGCTTGCAACCGATTACATCGATATCGGCATGATCCACTACGTGGATGCACTTTCCGACTGGGAAGAGGTCATCGCAAACGGTGTGCTGGATTATGCACTGGAATTGAAAGAAAAAGGCATCATCCGCGCCGTTGGTCTTTCCTCCCACAATCCCATCGCGGCGCAGAACGCGGTAGAGACCGGCTTGATCGACGTGCTGATGTTCTCGGTCAACCCCTGCTATGACCTGCAGCCCGGTGATGAAGACCTGGAGCTGCTTTGGGCGGACGAAAGCTACGAAAAGCAGCTGATCAACATGGACCCCGACAGAGAAAAGCTCTACGAAACCTGTCAGGCAATGGGCGTTGGCATCACCGTCATGAAGGCATTTGGCGGCGGCGACATGCTGGATGCAGAGCTTTCCCCTGCAGCGAAGGAACTTTCCGTCTACCAGTGCATGCGCTATGCCCTTGACCGTCCTGCAGTTGCCACCATCATGAGCGGCGCCCGAAAGGTGGAGGAACTTCTCACCTGCTTTGGCTACTGCGATGCAAAAGAAAGTGAAACCGACTATGCGGCGGCACTGGCGGCATTCCCCAAAATCTCCTGGGAAGGACACTGCATGTACTGCGGTCACTGCGCACCCTGCCCCGTTGGCATCAGCGTGGCGGACGTGACCAAATTCCTGAATCTGACCATCGCACAGGGCGAGGTGCCCGAGACCGTGCGCGAACACTACGCAGTTTTACCCGTGCACGCATCCGCCTGCATCGGATGCGGTGCCTG
>JAGBGW010000036.1 GCA_017935825.1 Clostridia bacterium | reverse complement strand
CATGAAAAATTGCTTTCTGCAGGCTGCAAAAGCGAGCTTTACATCGCTCCCGAGCGTTGGCACGCCTATGTGTTGTATGATCTGGAAGAAAACCGCGATGACTGGCAGCGCATCAATCGATTTTTGAACCGTACCATGGCGCAGGAAAATAAACTGCGCTGGATGCGTTTGGACAACGCGGCGAAAATTTATCCTGCCGCGCGGGACAGAAACTGGAGCAATGTGTTCCGCCTGTCGGTAACGTTGACAGAGACGGTGGATAAAGACGTGCTGCAAAGTGCACTGGACGTAACGGCGCGGCGCTTCCCCATGATCGCGGCGCGGTTACGAAAAGGCGTGTTCTGGTACTACCTTGAGCAGGTGGCGGATTCCATCCCCATCAGCCATGAGCAAAGCCATCCCCTTGCCCGCATGTCCAAAAAGCAGACCCGTCAGTGTGCTTTGCGTGTGATAGCCTACAAAAACCGCATTGCAGTGGAGTTTTTCCACTCTCTTACCGACGGCAACGGCGCTCTGGTGTTCTTAAAAACGCTGACGGCGGAATATCTGCAGCAGAAATACGGTGTGCACATTCCTGCAACCGACGGCGTTCTGGGCAGATTGGAGGAGCCTTCCCCCGAAGAACTGGAAGACAGCTTCCTCAAATACGCAGGCGATGTGTCCGCAAGCCGCAATGAGGATACCGCATGGCATCTGAAGGGTACCAAGGAATCTAACGGCTTTTTGCACCTGACGTCTTTTTCCATGTCTGCCTCGCAGGTGGTCAAAAAAGCGCACGACTACAACGTGACCTTGACCGCATTCTTGTGCGCGGCGATGATGGAAGCGATTCTTCGCTGGCAGAAGGAAAAAGTGCCCTCTGTGCGAAAGAGAAAGCCCATCAAGATTCTCATCCCCGTCAACCTGCGAAAACTCTTTCCCAGTAAATCGTTGCGCAACTTTGCGCTTTATACCACGCCCCAGATCACACCGCGGCTTGGTGAATATAGTTTTGAAGAAATCTGCCGCGTGGTGCATCACACCATGGGTCTTGAGGTCACACCAAAATATATGTCCACCCGCATTGCCAAAAACGTGGGGGACGAGCGATCCATGCTGGTGAAGATCATGCCGCTGTTTATCAAAAATGCTGTCATGAAGGCGGTGTTCAACGCAGTGGGCGAGTGCAAAAGCTGCCTGACGCTGTCCAACCTTGGAGCGGTGCAGCTGCCCGAAGCGATGAAGCCCTATGTGGAACGCCTTGACTTTATTCTGGGTGTGCAGGCTTCCGCGCCCCACAACTGCGGTGTGCTGTCCTATGGCGATCAGCTGATCGTCAATTTCATCCGTAATATCAAGGAATCCGATCTGGAATCCCATTTCTACCGCGTGCTGCAGGAACAGGGCATCGACGTCCTTGTGGAAAGCAACCGCGCAAGCCGCCCGTAACGGAGGTAAAAAATGTATTGTGTTAAATGCGGCGTACAACTCGCCGATACAGAAAAAAAGTGTCCGCTTTGCGGCACCACCGTGTTTCATCCCGATATTGTCCGAACTGATGAGGAGCCGCTTTATCCCGTCGACCGCTATCCCGACGGCAAAGTGCGCCCCACTGCACTTTTGATTATGCTGTCCACATTGTTTTTGATCGCACTTTTGATCCCCACGCTGTGCGACCTTCGTCTGCATCGAAGCATCACCTGGTCCGGCTACGTCATCGGTGCACTGGTCATCGGCTATATCGCTGTGATCCTGCCTGCCTGGTTCAAAAAGCCCAATCCCATCGTCTTTGTGCCGACGACCTTCCTTGCAGTGGGGTTCTTCCTTGCCTACATCAATGCATCTTTGGACGGCCATTGGTTCTGGAGCTTTGCCTTCCCCTTGGTGGGCGGCATTGCACTTGTGGTCACCACTGTGGTGGTGCTGATGTGCTTTTATAAAAAGGCGGCGCTTTACATCTTCGGCGGTGCGGCGATTGCACTGGGTGTGATGATGTATCCGCTGGAAATCCTCATCAACCTGACGTTCGATGTGGCGTACTTTTCCTTCTGGTCGCTGTACCCCCTGTGCGCACTTTGCATCATCGGATTGATGCTGATCTTCATTGCCATCTACCGCCCTGCAAGGGAATCACTGGAACGCCTGTTTTTCGTATAACAAAAGGCCTGTGCAAAATGCACAGGCTTTTTTGATTAAAAGTAAGTGGAGAACCAAGCAGACATCTGCGAATCCATTTTGTAATAGGAAAGCGCCATGTCCATCCAACCGAAATTGGGGTGAACATCGATGTAGAACCGCAGACCGTCGGTGGTCTCTATGCGCAGCGTGCGATTGTCGTCTGCGAAAGCCTGATGCACATCTACCTGCTCATCTTCGGGAATGCCATCGAAGGTCAATTCCTGAAAACCATCATTTCCATACGACATCTGGGAAGTGGAAATGCGGTAGAAGTCTTCGATGACCTCTGCATCATCAATGATGGGACTGATCACCTTATCCAGCAGATCACCGCTGAATTTGATTTCCGCAATGGAAGCAATATCCTGTGCGCTTTCCACACCGTAGATGCGGAACAGCTCGCCAAGTTCCATGTGGGTATCGGTGTCAAACTGATAGGGATTGCAAAACAGCGCCGCCATGTAGTTTTTTCCATCCCGCAGTACGTACACCGCACGGCAGGGCGAGGGTGCATAGGTGTAAAGCTCGATGTCGGTGACAGATGCCGTCTCCTCATAACCTGCGCCGCCGTCAGATTGCAGGTAGGCAAGATGTTCGCCTGCCATGTCGGCAGTGATTTGCCGCGGCAGACCGTAACGTGTCAGCACGTCGGGATGGTCGCAGGCTTCATAAAAGGCACCCTGAAATTCAAGCGCGGCGATGGCAGCAGCGGCTTCATCCTGAAACATGCCCTTGCGGCTTACGATGGGCGCACAGACCAAAACGATCAATGCAGCACATGCGGCGATCCATCGAAGTGCCCTTTTCGGCTTCTTCTCGCTTTTCAAAAGCTGTGCATCGTCTGCACCGTTTATCGCACGGAATAAATCCTTTTCATTCATACAAATATCCCTCCTTGATTAACTGTGCGCGCAATTTTTTTCTTGTGCGGTTCAAAATCACGCTGACATGGGTGGGGGAAAGGGAATAGCGCTTTGCAATGTCAGTGACGGATTCCACATAAAAGTACCGCCGAAGAAAGATGTTTCCGTCCCGTGTGGGAAGGGTGTCAATAAAGGCACGGATGCTTTCTTCCAGTTGGTGGGCGATCGCATCGCTTTCCACATCGCAAGTACCTGCAGCGCACTCGCGCAGCTCTTCCAACACTTCTTCCATCTGTCCGCCTCCGCGCTTTTTGGCATGGGAAGCCGCATAGCGGTTAAAGGAAATATTTCGGGTGATGCGCGCAAGAAAAAGGCGCAGCACCTGCGGCATCTGCGGCGGAATGGAGTTCCATGCGGCCAGCCACGTGTCACTCAGTACCTCATCTCGATCCTGTGCATCATGCAAAATGGCATAGGCAATACTGCCGCAATAGGGACGGTATTTCTCGTCCGTGCGAAGGAGCGCCTCCTCCTCCCGCGCAAAATACAGTGCGATGATTTCTTCATCCAGCATGCACAAGCACCTCCTTATTCTATAAGACAGAAAAAAGAACAGAACCTTACCATGTATCTTTACAAAAGACTTATAAAATCATAATTGTCTGCAAATTCCATTCATAATTGTCCTATGTTAAGATTACACCTGTCGGATTTAAGATAAAATATCTTGTTTTTGGAAATACTGAATCTGACGGGAGGAACAATCGGATGAATGAAGTAAAAAGACCTAAGAAGCCGTTGATTTTCTACTATTGTATTGTACTTGGCATCATGCTGCTTTTCAATTCTTTTGTGATGCCGTGGCTTTCGGGTATGCGCATCAAGGAAGTGGACTACGGCACGTTTATGACCATGACTGCGGAAGAACAGATCGAGCAGGTTGAGGTACAGACAAACCAGATCCTTTTTACGGATAAGGAAGAAAACATCTATCGCACCGGTTTGATGAACGACCCCAATTTGGTGGAGCGGCTTCATGCATCAGGTGCGGAATTTGGCAGCATTATCGTGGAGGAAATGTCGCCGATTTTAAGCTTTCTTCTGACGTGGATCCTGCCCATTGCCATTTTTATCGGCATCGGGCAGCTCATGAGCAAAAAACTGATGGATAAAGCGGGCGGCGGTACAGGTTCCATGATGTTCAACATGGGCAAATCCAATGCGCGTGTCTACGTCAAATCTTCCGACGGCATCAAGTTTGACGATGTGGAAGGTGTGGATGAAGCGGAAGAAAGCCTGCAGGAGATCGTGGATTATCTGCACAATCCTCAAAAGTACCGCGATATCGGTGCTTCCATGCCCAAGGGCGTGTTGCTGGTGGGCCCTCCCGGTACGGGCAAGACCATGCTTGCAAAAGCCGTGGCAGGTGAGGCGAATGTGCCCTTTTTCTCCATGTCGGGTTCGGAATTTGTGGAGATGTTTGTCGGTATGGGTGCATCCAAGGTCCGCGACCTGTTTAAACAGGCAAAAGAAAAAGCACCCTGCATCATTTTCATCGATGAGATCGATGCCATCGGCAAAAAGCGTGACGGACAGATGGGCGGCAATGACGAACGCGAGCAGACCTTGAACCAGCTGCTGACCGAAATGGACGGCTTTGAAGGCAATTCCGGCGTCATCATTCTGGCGGCGAGCAACCGCCCCGAATCCCTTGACCCTGCATTGACCCGTCCCGGTCGTTTCGACCGCCGTGTGCCTGTGGAACTGCCCGATCTAAAGGGCAGAGAAGCCATCCTGCGCGTGCATGCCAAGAAAATCAAGACCGCGTCCAACATCGACTTTTTGCAGGTTGCCCGTATGGCAAGCGGTGCAAGCGGCGCGGAGCTTGCCAATATCGTCAACGAAGCCGCACTACGGGCGGTACGTGACGGAAGAGCCTTTGCTACCCAGCAGGATCTGGAGGAGAGCATCGAGGTGGTCATCGCAGGCTACCAGAAGAAAAATGCCATCCTCACCGATAAGGAAAAGTGGATGGTGGCATATCATGAGATCGGTCATGCACTGGTGGCGGCAAAACAGACCAACTCCGCACCCGTGCAGAAGATCACCATCATTCCCCGTACTTCGGGCGCTCTTGGCTACACCATGCAGGTGGAACAGGAGAACCATTACCTGATGACCCGTGAGGAGATCGAAAACCGCATCGCCACCTTTGCAGGCGGCCGCGCGGCGGAGGAGATCGTTTTCGGCACCATGTCCACAGGTGCTTCCAACGACATCGAGCAGGCGACTCGCCTTGCCCGTGCCATGATCACCCAATACGGTATGAGCGACGAATTTGACATGGTGGCACTGGAAACCGTGACCAACCAGTATCTGGGCGGCGATGCAAGCCTTGCCTGCTCCGCGCAGACCCAGGCACAAATTGACCAAAAGACCGTGGAAATTGTGCGTGCACAGCATGAAAAAGCGGCACAAATCCTTCAGGATAACCGTGAGAAATTGGACGATCTTGCTCGCTATCTCTACGAAAAAGAGACCATCACGGGCGAAGAGTTCATGCAGATCCTGACAAAATAATAACATTCGCTGTAGTGTCGAGGCTTGCCTCGACCATGACGGTGCCAAAAGAAAAAGCCTTAAGAAGGAATCCTTAAGGCTTTTTGTGTTTTTAAATTCTTGCATACCGTTCGGTGATCTTGCGGATGCGCGCTGCCAATTCGTCGTTGAAGTCGCCCAGCTTGATGCGCCAGTTCCAGTTGTTGCCCACGGTGGAAGGGGTGTTCATGCGGGCTTCTGCACCCAGACCCAGCCAATCCTGCATGGTGGAGACGAAAAGGTCGGCCACGGAGGAATAACCCACGCGGAGCAGTTCTTCCACGGTCGCTTCACCAAGATAGTCCTTGGCGAAGGCGGCATCTTCCTCCTCTTCCTCCAGCCACTGTGCGGCGGTCATGTTGTCGTGGGTACCCACGTAGACCACGCAGTTTTTTACGTGATTGTGGGGCAGATAGGCGGAATTTGCGCCGGGGGTGAAGGCAAATTCCAACACCTTCATGCCGGGCAGCCCCGATTCTTCCAGAAGTTGGATCACGTCGTCAGTGAGCAGACCCAAATCTTCTGCAATAAACTGGGTGTCGGGGAATTCCTTTTGCAGCATGCGGACAAATTCAATGCCGGGGCCGCGATTCCAGCGACCGTTTTTAGCGGTCTTTTCGCCGTAGGGGATGGTCCAGTAGCTTGCAAGCGCACGGAAGTGGTCGATGCGCACCACATCAAACAATTCTGCCTGTGCCGCCATACGTCTGCGCCACCACTTGTAATTGTCGCGCCACATGGCGTCCCAGTTGTAGATGGGGTGTCCCCAAAGCTGACCGTCTTCGGAAAAATAATCCGGCGGCACACCCGAGATCACTTCGGGTCTGCAGCGTTCATCCAGCAGGAACATGTCGGGGTCAGCCCACACGTCGGCGGAATCATAGGGCACGTAAATGGGCAGGTCGCCGATGACGCGGATGCCCAGTTCTTTCAGATAATAACGCAGCTGTCCCCACTGCACGCGGAAGAGCATCTGCAAAAATGCGTGGAAGCGGATGGTATCGCGCAGACGAAGCTTTGCCTCACGCAGCGCCTCTTCTTCGCGCATGCGGATGGGCTCCTCCCAATCGCACCAGGGAAGCTCGTTGTTTTCCTCACGCAGTGCCATGTACAGGCAGTAATCCTCTAGCCAGGATGCGTGCTCCTGCATGAAGGCATCCAGCTCTGCTTCCGTCTCGGGACGGATGCGGGAAAATGCCAGTCGCAGCATATCCATGCGATGGGCATTGAGCTTATCAAAATCCACGTGCTCTGCATCCTGACCGAAATCCACAGAAAAAAGCTCTGCCTCGGTCAGATAGCCCTGATGCGTCAGTGTGTCAAGGTCGATAAAATTGGGGTTGCCGGCAAAGGAGGAAAAGCTCATGTAGGGCGAATCGCTCCAGCCTGCGCCGGTGGGACCAAGGGGCAGCACCTGCCAGTAGCTTTGACCGCTCTTTTTCAGGAACGATGCGAACTCGTAGGCAGGCAGACCCAGCGTGCCGATGCCGTGACGGGAGGGCAGGGAAGAAATATGCAGCAAAATGCCACTTGCTCGTTTCATAGAAATAACCTCAGGATCGTGAATATTATCTTGATTATAACCAACTCAAAGGCTTGGGTCAATCGATGTCAGAATTTGCAATGCTTTGTTAAAATCTTCCGCAGACAGGATGTCCTGCATGGAGGATAGATATTGATTTGCGGAAGCGATGTCGCTTTGCAGGATCGATTCAAACCGTGCGCGGTCGTCTGCCATCAATGCGTGGGGATGGGACAGTCGAAACAGCGCCTGCGGCGAAGTTTTGACGGACTTGTCATAGGAAGAAAGCTTCCGCGTGATGTCGTTGGCTTTCGGCGGTTTTAAGAACACGCGGTGTTCTTCACCGTATTTATGACGGCGGATGACGTGACAAAGCTGGTCACAACCTGCAAATGCACTGCCGCGCAAGCGTATATCTCCCGAAGGAAGGCTGATCAAGCGAAGATTCTTACATTCGGAAAATGCATCCCGACCGATGTATTGCGTCCTGTCGGGGAAACAAACTTCCTCCACTGCCGTCTGTGCAAAACAACCGTCCCGTACGGAAGGAAGGTCGGGCAGTGTGACGGTGTGAAGATTCCTGCAGCCTGAAAATGCACTGGCACCCAGCGTGTGCAGACTTTGACCAAGATGGATTTCCGTCAGGTTTTCACAATCTTCAAAGCAGGAATTGCCGATGATCTGCAGGCTTTCGGGAAGATCGATATGCCGAAGTCCGCTTTGTGCAAAAGCGCGTTCGCCTAAAGTGATACAGCCGTCGGGCAGGGTGACCTCCTCCAAAGACTTACAGCCGAAGAAGGCATCCTCACAGATGACGGCAAGACCGTTTGAAAAATACACCGCCTCCAGCTGCGTGCAGTTTGCAAAAGCAAATGCACCCACGGAACGGGCGTCACGAAGATCGCTCTCCAGTACATCCTGTCGATCACGGT
>JAGBGW010000313.1 GCA_017935825.1 Clostridia bacterium | reverse complement strand
TGGACACCCAGTCCACCTGCCTCATTCAATTTCGCCTACCACAAAAATCTACTCCCGTGGTGTCAAAGATTTTTAGGAGTTTCAGCTAAGGTAGGGCGAGACATCAGCTTGCAGATGGACGAATGTCCTTCAAAAGCTGATAACGAAGCACTGCCGACGATGAAGCTTCTAAAAACGGGTTCGCATTATATTTGCCAGGCTAACCTGCCATCAGATGCTCACGGTATTCCTCGAGGTTTTCAGGGGTGACCACCACTTTGCCAACGAGGATGACGGGATCGGCAAGGGATTGGCCTTGCAGCAGCTGATCCATGGTCTGCATGGCGGCGATGCCGTAATCGGTTCCCATATCCACGGTAGTACAAAGAAGCGCACCATCGGACATATAAACCGTCATGCCGCCGTCGCGGGCTTCCGCCACGGGAATACCATGGGCTGCCACCACTTCCAGCACGCCTTGGGACACAAGTCCATTGCTCGTCCACACACCTGCAAGGTCGGGATAGTCACGCAGCCAATTCTGCGCCGCATTCTTTGCAGCTTCGTAATCGGAACCGCCAAGGCTGATATGATCCACAATTTCAATTTCGGGATATTGATCGAAGACCTGCATGCAGCCCTGCAGACCGTATTGCTGCACATCGATCACGGCAATTTTTCCTGCACCGCCGATTTTATCCGCAAGGATCAGCGCCGTATCTGCGCCTGCTTCGTCAGAATTTCCAAGGATATGGGCATCACCAAGTTCCGTGCTGACAGAAGAAGACTCGATCACCACCACCGGCACACCAATATCTATCAGGCTTTGCATCACTTCCACGCTGCCCGAATAATCGGCACTGGTGTAGAAAATGCCGTCGTAGTCGCCGCTGATGACGTTAAACAGGTTCTGCTGTTCGGTGGCTGATTCGGAGGCACTGTCGAAAACTTCGATGGCTCCCCTGTCGCCCAAAACGGATTCCATCCCTTCAATAACGTCGCTCCAATAAGGGTTGTCCATTTCGCGCACCATATAAGCAAACTGCAGCGTGCCGTCGTCTTTTTTGCCCTCGCTGCCGCAGGCGGCAAAGGGCAGGACGACCAATGCAAGCACAAGAGCGTATATGATCCATTTTTTCATAGAAATCTTCCTCCTACTGTATTTGTGTAAGCAGCTCTTTTGGACGAAGCCGCCATGTGTTGAAATTGGCAAGCACGATGGAAACAAAAGTAGCAAGCAGCATCATACATGTCAAAATCCCAAGTGTCTGCGCCGTTAAATCCATGGAAAGGTCTTCGGGTGTCATATTGCGGTAGGTGGTGAACATCTTCCACGTATCAAAAGACGTCACATAATCGTAGCGATTGTAGTCTTCCTGCAAAAGTTCTTCCTGACCACTGTAAAGTGAAGCTTGGGAAAGCAGGTTTTCTTCCATCAGGGAGCTGATCCCCATGGACGGCAGGATGCTCAAAAAAACTGCACACATCGCAAGTGCAAAGCCTTCGATCAAAAACTGTGCCAGCATCCCCCACTTTGTCACGCCAATGGCGATGCACACGGCAGCTTCCCTTCGCCGCGCACGATTCCAAAGTGCGATAACGAGGCACAAAATCAGGATCCCTGACAAAATAACGATGGCAGATGCGATCAGCATCAGCTTTCGCATCCACGAAAGGGGTGCAGTGGATGCAGTATAGGTACCTGCGTTGGTCTGCCAGGAGAAAAGCTCTGTTTCAGGTCGATCGGATTTAATTTGTTCCATCACATCCTGCAGTACGTTTGGGTCATCCACGGAAAATGCCATCTGCTCAAAATACAGCGGATCAAACAGGATCGTACCGCCCTGCGACCGCACAAAATCCACACGGTCTTCCTGCATCAAAAGACCTGTATTCCAATCGATGAGCAGCTGATTTTCGGGCATGAACACTTCCGCTTCCATGCCGTGATCGGTGGCACGGGCTTCCAGCATCACGTCATAGATGCCCACGATCTGCAAGTCATAGGGACCGTACAAAAATTCATGGCTCAGGCGGTCATAGTCTTGCTCGGTCAGACTCTCATATTGTTCATCGATAACAGCTTCCCACTGCGTAATGGCGATGGGAATGGTGTCGCCAAGCACATAGCCGTTTTGCTCTGCCAAATCGCGGCTGATCATGACACAGAACGTGTCCTCATCCGTCAGATGCCGCCCTTGTACAAGGGAAAACTGACCCGATGTAAAGTAGCGGTTCAATGCGGTATTGGTGTTCATGCTGAAAGTAGTGGACTGGGTGCCCGACAGAAGGTCGGCAAGGGTCAATCCGCCAAGACCACGCGAGGCAGCATAGTCCCCTGATGCAATATCACGCGCATTGGTGCCCGGTACAAGGGTGGTGTCAAACAGGCGAAAGGAGTTTAAATAAAGTTCCTTTTCCCAGTTTGAAAAACTGACACCATCCACACTTTCCACGTAGGAAAGGAGCTCCTCATCCAGCACGGGACCTGAATAGTACCCTGCCATGGAATGGGTCTCGTACAGTGCATCGATGACCTCATTGTGGTACAGATCCGCATTGGTGGTGTCTTTTTGCAGGGCAAAGCTTGCCATGAGCCGCAGCTGCAGATCGTCAATGTCTGCCGATGCGCCGCCTGCAAGCAGCATGGTGGATAAAAGCAAGGTGGAGATCACCGTCAATACAAGAAGAAGGATCAGCGATTTTTTCCACTTGCGTTCCAGATGCAGTTTTGCACGAGCAAATGCTTGCATGGTGATCCCTCCTTACGACATGGTTGAAAGAATTTCCTTCGGACGAAGGCGAAGTGCCGCCTGCGCGGCAATAAGCGTAGCGCCCACAACGATCAAAAGACCGATACACGCACAAAGAGTAAATGCCCAAAACGTCACAGGCATTTCAAAATGCATCAATTGACTGACGGTGCTTTGCAGGATCTGCGTGATCTTTTCACTTGCAAAATGTGCCGCAGGATAGGCAAGTGCAAAGGCCGCTGCTGCCACCCAGACGGATTCCAGTACAAACTGCAGACGGATATTCTTTTTTTCGATGCCCATGGATAGATAAATGCCCATTTCGCGGTCGCGGCTGCGCACCCAAAGCACCAAAACAAGGGACAGCACGATCATGCTCATGCCAAGCACCAAATACAAAAGATATCGTACCGTCTGTTCCATGCGGGAAAGCGGCACGGCGGTGGCTTGAAAAGCGCGGTCGTCCACTTCCACCTGCAAATCGGGATACAGGTTCTGCAATCTCCTTGCAATGGAAGAAAGCTGCGCCGCATCGTGGGCACGGATCACCGCACCGTCTGCGTAAAAAGCCTCTTCCCCATAGGCAGAACGGATGCTTTGGATCGTCCCGTTGTCACAGAACAGGTGATTTTGCGGCACTTCCCACGTGGGAAGCTTGTTGGGATCGTCATTTGTCTGCACCTGAAAAATACCCACGACCTGAAACGTTACGGGTTTTGAAGTATCCTCCACACCGTAGTCTTTTTGATAATAACCCGTGATGGTATCGCCCAAGGCAATGCCGTTTAAAAGTGCCAGATCGCGGCTGATCATAACACAGGCTTCGGTGGAATCGGACGTATACTCCCCCTCCCAAAGGGAGAAGGTATCGCTTGCAAAGTCAGGATGACGGGATGCATCGCCGCCTGTGATGTGGACAAGACGATCGGTGGGTTCCCCCTGATTGATGCCGCCGATCAGCTGAAGTTCAGGGAAGGAAAGCTCCGTGCCGTCCATGGGATATGCACCCGCCACTTCGTCCAGATCTTCGATGGAAGAAAGGATCTCATCCGTCACATAAGCACCCTGATTTTGGACAAGCACATGTCCCTGCAAAAAACTTCGCATGGCGGATGTCAAATTCCTTGCTCCGCCGCAGAACGAAAAGCCCAGAAGGCTTAAAAACAGCATCACAAAAAGGAGCAAAAAAAGCGTCACTGTGCGCATGCGCTGCCGCGAAATATAAAGCCACGCACGCTTGATGGCGGACATACATTTTTCACCCCCATTGCCTTCAATTCCACAACACATTTGTTTAGTTACAT
>JAGBGW010000312.1 GCA_017935825.1 Clostridia bacterium | reverse complement strand
CTGCCACCAAAGAGGGTAAGCGCGATCATAACGAAGCAAATGCAGAGCGTGTTCGTTTTTCTTTGGAGAACCTGGTGCAGCCTGCATTTCTTGCAAAAAAGGAAAATGCACAGATTCGCCAAGGTGCCCTTGAACAGGCAGAAGTACTGGTCATTTGTGCCGATGCTTCTTCCGATATGAACCAGACATTGGTCGCCGAGGCGGTGGAGGCATTCTCCAGAAAAGAAAACGGCCGTATTTATGTTTACGGCAAGAGCAAATCCGCCGCTGAACAAGTGGACGGTGCACAGTTTGTTCGTGAAAAGAGCAACGGCATGGATGTTCTTCTTCGCAAAGTCCTGAATATGGACGATGAAGAGGAATTGGATGAATTTGAACTTGCACGAAAAATGCAGGAACAGATGCAGGAGCAGCAGGATGAACAGGAACATAAAAGCAATCTTGGCAACATTCTGTGGATTTGCGGATTTATTGCTGCCGTTTGCCTGCTTTTCCGTCTTGTAATGTGGATGCGTGGATAAAAAATTTGTTATGAAGAAATAAAAATAACGTTTTTTCGGTTAAACCACTGGTATTTTGAATTTGTGCATGCTATAATGTATACAAGTTCAACGAGATATAACAAAATACCGATCACCCATACTTGTATGGTTTTTTGATGTTGTTATTTAGAAACAACATTGCCGATTAAACTTATCCTTCTTCAAGCTCAAACTCCTTCCAAAGGCAATGTTGTGGTGCAAGACCCCGCCTGTGACGCCATCCGCAGACGGGGTCAATGTTTTGTTGTGAAAAGCAAATACAAATCTTTGCGAGTGGTGTAAACGATGTTTACACCGTGCATAGCATGGCAATCTGAGCAACTTTCCTTGTCATCATAAATTTCTTGTGCTATAATTTAGTTTGCGGTAATGCCCAAATTTACCGCGAAGGGAGATAACCAACTATGGCTTTGAGCATGACGGGTTATGGAAGCGGCAAAGCAGCTGTGGATGGTCGCGAGGTCTCCATTGAGCTTCGTGCAGTCAACCACCGCTACCTTGATACTTCCTTTCGTATTCCCAAGACCCTTGGCTTTGCAGAGGATGCACTGAGAAAACAGATGCAGTCCGCACTGAGCCGCGGTCATGTAGATATTTTTGTTACCTATAAAAACACCCGCGAGGATGCAAAGACCATCGTCTGTGACGAAGCACTGGCAAAAAGCTATGTGCAGGCGGCAAAGACGTTGAGCGAAGTCTGCGGTGTGGAAAATGACCTTTCTACTGTTACCTTGATGCGCCTGCCCGATGTGCTTGTGCAGCAGGAAGCGGATGAGGATCGTGAAAGCCAGCTGGCAATTGCCAAGGATGCAATGGCACAGGCTCTGGAAGAACTGATTGCCATGCGCCGCGTGGAAGGTGCAGCCCTTGCAAAGGATTTGTGCCAGCGCTGTGACGTGGTATGCTCCATCGTGGATGAGATCACCGCGCGCGTGCCGCAGATTCAGCAGGAAGCTCGCGCTCGACTGACCCAGAAGGTCACCGAGATCCTCGAAAATGCCCGTTTTGATCCCGAGCGTCTGGAACAGGAAGTGGTCCTGATCGTGGAGCGCGGCAGCATCACCGAGGAACTTGTTCGTCTTGCAAGCCACATGGTGCAGATGAAGCAGATTCTGGACAGCGGCGATGCATCCGTCGGCAGAAAGCTGGATTTCCTTGTACAGGAAATGAACCGCGAGATCAACACCATCGGCTCCAAATCCGCTGACCTTGCGGTTGCAAACCTGGTGGTTCGTGCAAAAAGCGAGATCGAAAAGATTCGCGAGCAGGTACAGAACATCGAATAAAACTCTCAAAGATGAAAGGAGCGTTCTTTCATGGCGGTCAGACTTGTCAATATCGGTTTTGGCAACATCGTAAGCGCCGAACGCATTGTGGCCATCGTCAGCCCCGAATCCGCACCCATCAAGCGTGCGATCACCGAGGCGCGTGAGCGCAGCGTTTTGATTGACGCAACTTACGGACGTCGTACGCGCGCCGTGGTTTTTACGGATTCAGGACATGTGATCTTGTCCGCCGTGCAGCCTGAAACGGTTGCAAACCGCCTGAGCGTACGGGAAAGTGTGGGACAGGAAGATGAGTAACAACAAACGTGCGGGCGTACTGCTCGTGGTATCCGGACCTTCGGGTGCAGGCAAGGGCACGGTGTGCACCGCCCTTCGCAAAATCCGCGAAGATCTGAAACTGTCAATTTCTGTGACGACCAGACAACCTCGAAACGGCGAAGTGGACGGCGTTCACTACTTCTTCAAGACCGTGGAAGAGTTTGCTGCCATGCGTGAT
Organism: Clostridia bacterium; assembly: GCA_017935825.1. Taxonomy (GTDB): domain Bacteria; phylum Bacillota; class Clostridia; order Christensenellales; family Maliibacteriaceae; genus RGIG9107. Next base: position 4,052 of record JAGBGW010000312.1, on the reverse strand, counting down.
GCAGGCGAGTTCCTTGAATGGGCCGAGGTTTACGGCAACTTTTACGGCACGCCCATTTCCTTTGTGAAAAAGACCTTGGAAGAGGGAAGCGACATGCTCCTTGAAATCGATATTCAGGGCGCATTGAATGTGAAAAAACTGATCCCCGAGGCGGTGCTGGTATTCATTGTACCCCCGTCCATCGAAATCCTGCACAAGCGCCTTGCCGCCCGCGGTACGGAGACCCCCGAAGCCCTTGCGCTTCGCTGCGCATCCGCCACGGCAGAGCTTGATTATATGGAACACTACGACTACCTTGTGATCAACGATGAACTGGACCGTGCAACAGAGGATGTTGCAATGATCCTTGCATCGGAAGCACGCCGCGTGTCGCGCAATACACATGCATACAAAATGCTTTTGGAGGGAAAAGAATTATGATTTATCCGCCGCTTGATGAACTGATGGAAAAAGTTGACTGCCGCTATACCCTGACTGTTGAGACCGCAAAGCGCGCTCGCCAGATCGTGGATGGCAGCGATGTAATGGTGGAAAAGGGCGATCCCGAATACCCCGTTGCTGCAGCAGTGGAAGAGATCGCAGTGGAAAAGGTTCGTTATCACCGCGACGACGAATAAGTATTTCCGATAGATAGCTTTGTGCGCCGCCATAAGTTTTATGACGGCGCATTTTTTAAAAAAGAGGGAGATGAGTGCATAATGAAAAAACGCATTGTGCTTTGCATCAGCGGCGGTATCGCCGCCTTTAAATGCGCACAGCTTGTGCGCTGCTTTGTAAAAGAGGACATCGACGTCACCTGCGTCATGACCGAATCTGCAAAGCAGTTTGTCACGCCCATGACACTGGGGATTTTAAGCAAAAATCCCGTCTATGACGATGCGGCATTGAAAGATGAGATCACCCGACCGCTGCATATCGTCCTTGCCCAGCAGTATGACGCCATCGTCGTTGCACCTGCCACGGGCAATATCATGGCAAAAGCCGTCTGCGGCATTGCGGATGACCTTGTGTCCTCCGTGCTTCTTGCCGCATCCGTGCCGGTTGCATTTGCACCTGCCATGAACGAAGTGATGTGGAAAAATCCTGCAACGCAGGAGAATGTGGCAAAGCTGATCGCCCGCGGTGCCACCATGATCGGTCCTGCAGACGGTGACCTTGCCTGCGGCGTGATGGGAACAGGCCGCATGTGTGAGCCTGAGGAGATCTTCGAGCGCACCATGCTGATGCTGGGCAAGGACGGTCCTGCAAAGGGTAAGAAAATTCTTGTTTCCGCAGGTCCCACCCGTGAAGCAATCGACCCCGTGCGCTTTATTTCCAACCGCTCCAGCGGCAAGATGGGCTATGCCATCGCCCGTGCGGCGGCAAGAATGGGTGCGGACGTCACTTTGGTAACCGGTCCTTGTGCCATCGATGTACCCTATGGCGTAAAAGTACTGCCGGTGGAATCCACCACGCAGATGCTGGATGCGGTGCTGTCCGTCTACGAGGATATCGACATTGTCTTCAAGGCAGCTGCACCTGCGGACTATACACCCGTGGAGACCTACGACCAGAAGCTCCATAAAAAGGATGATCTTTCGCTTGAACTTACCTCCACCCCCGATGTGCTTGGTACCATGGGCGCAAAAAAGACCCACCAGTTCCTTGTGGGCTTTGCAGCGGAAACCTATGACTGCATGGAACATGCACTGGGTAAAATGGAGCGTAAGAACCTTGACATGATGGTTTTGAACGATGTCACCCGCCCCGGTGCAGGTTTTGACGTTGCCACCAATATCGTCACCGTCATCACCTCTGAGGGCGCCTGTGAGTGGCCCATGATGTCCAAAGAAGAAGTAGCCGAAAAGCTGGTAACACAGGCTCTGGACGAGGCACAGAAACGTTAAAAGGCATAATAAAAAGACAGTTGACGGCAAAACATCAACTGTCTTTTTTCTTTTGGGCTTTTTACTCCAGTTCTGCAGGGATCGCGCACATGTTGATCTTTTCGCGGATGGATTCAGCCTGGGTGCGGAAGCCCTTGGCAAGTGCCAGTGCATCCTGCTTCTTGGTAAAGTTCATCCGAAGGTCCATCACCAGATGGCGGCCTTCGTAAAGGCGAAGATGCGCACAGTAGGAAAAGTCGTCCTGCGGCTGTACGTCGGTGAAGACGGTGCTTTCGTTGAGCATCCGCGCGCGATTGTCAGCGACAAAATTTTCCACCTGATTGCGCACATAGGGCGGCATATGGGCGGAAATGAACAGATCCAGCGCTTCGGTGCCGTCGCTGGTGATCATGTAAAAGTACGGTGCATCATCCGATACGGTGACGAAGCCGGCTTCCACAAGCTCTGCCTTGAGCTGCTGTACCAGCATGTAATCGCTCCAATGATTTTCCATCATGTACACGTCGATCTGCTCACTTGTCAGGGGATGCTGGCAGCGGGCAAGCATGCACAATACCACGAGTTTTTGGGAAAGAGGTACTGCGGACACAGAATAATTCCTCCTTTTGTTGATGGATTTATTATACCGTATCAGGACTCTTGCTTCAATCCAAACGACGGAAGCAGTCAGGAAATTTTATCATTCGTTAATATCATTGGATGTGCGAAAAAGTTTTGGCATTTTTACAAATAATGCTTGCAATTTTCCTGCATTTGTGTATAATAGAGAAGTCGCCAGTTGCGGGTCCATAGCTCAGCTGGTTAGAGCGCTACGTTGACATCGTAGAGGTCGATGGTTCGAGTCCATTTGGACCCACTTGCTCCGCTGATATTTCAGCGGAGCTTTTTTCTTGCATTTTTTTAAGACTCTTATTATGATAGAAACAGAATTTTTGTTTTAAATGCTCAAAAAGGAGGTTTGTATATTGAATAACGATCAGGATAAAATGCAGACTGTGTGGGATCAGCTGATGACGCAGGCGGATTATCATATCATTCCCAATGAAAAGGCGGCAAAACCTGCAGCGCAGGAAGCACCCGTCCGCGTTAATGTGGAAGGCGCCTTCAACGATATCGTCAGCATTCCCGCAAAGAGCCTGAATGGCTATGCGGATATGACGGGACAGAGCACGGAGGAATCCTATGAGCAGATCGCCAATGCCTTTGAAGCATCACGCGGCGACTTTTATCAGGGCGATACGTCCTTCCGATTCTCCACGCCCTTTGCCAATGTGACCTTAGTGCCCAACCGCTATGAGACGGGCAAGCCTTGGCATCTGATGTTTGAATTGCACAAGGGCATCCGCCGTCAGGATATGCAGCCCAGGACGCAGGAAGTGTCCCTGGAGGATAAAAAGGAAATCTATCGCATGCTGACGGCTGAACTGCCGCTGGATGAAAAACTGCATATGGCTACCATCAGCAAACTGATGGTGGATCGTCAGATGAACAAGGAACGATACGGCTTTGCCAAAATGCGCACGCTGCTGGAAGCATTGCCTGAGTTTTTGACCTTTGAAGAGCATGTCATGGGCGGTGTGCCGCAGGTACTTGTGACCATCCATCGCATGCCCACCTGGGAGGAAACGGTGCAGGCTGCACCCACAAAGGAAACGCCTGAATATCCTGCACAGGTGGATGGTTCCATCAAATTGCCCTTTAAGACACTGACCATCTTCAATCTGCTTGTAAGCGGACAGGAACAGATGCCTTCGCAGGAACAGATCGAGCAGCTCAAAGACAACTATGCTGCAGCTGCCGTCGCAGGAAAACTGCGCTGGGAGAATGGTTCCTATCTTTTTGAAACGGGCATCCTTGACCAGAACGGCGCCATGATCACTGCCGCCATCAAGCCCACCGATTACGGCGAATTTGCATGGTTCTTAAGCTATGTGGGCAGCAAGCGTCCCAAGCAGAATACCCCCGGCAAGATGCTGGAACAGTTTGCATTCCTGGGTTCCTGGCAAAGCTTCCTTAAAGAACTTTCCGATATGGCACTGCCCGAGCGCTGGGATTTCAGCGACAGCGCACAAAACGACATGGGCATCCTTCGCCGCTATATCCAGTACACCTTCTATCGTTTGACACTGGAGGACAAGGTCCTCATCAATGAGGACGAGACCTTTG
>JAGBGW010000311.1 GCA_017935825.1 Clostridia bacterium | reverse complement strand
TGAGCGAGCGAAGCGAGTCGAAGGATCTGTAAAGCTTGGAGAACATGTAATTTGAAGAAAGTACACACAACATCAGGTAAAACCGGAATATGTTGCGGTTTAATATTTCGGCATGGGATGATATACTGTTGTTATAGATTTTAACACGGAGGAACAACGTATGTATTGCAAGCGTTGTGGAAAAGTAATCGCAGATGACAGTACGTTCTGCAGGTATTGCGGAACGGTGCAGGATACAGAAGAAACGGTGGAGGTAGAGGAGCATTTCGATTTTCTCGATATGCCGACCCAACCGAAAAAGAGAAGAACAACCAACAATCGACGCAGAACGAAGAAAAAGCTGTCGGTTGTGGTGGTGTGCGTTGTGTTGGCGGCGGTGGTACTGGTCGGTGCCCTTCTTTTGCTGCCCAGAGAAAAATCTGCCGCACAGATTGCAAAGCTCAGCGAATCCGTGCTGATGTTGTATGCGTACGATGCAGACCACGAACCACTTGGAACGGGCAGTGGTTTTGTGGCATTTGATGACTCCACCCTTGTGACCAATTTCCACGTCATCGAAGGTGCGTATTACGTGGAAGCCAACTCCGATGACGGTGTGCAGTATGCCATCGAAGGTGTTGTGTATTGTGATCCCGATATGGATATTGCCATCCTTTCCTTTGAACAACCCACGGGTCTTCCCGTATTGCCCATTGCAGATTCAGACGAGGTCAAGGTGGGTGATACCGTCTATGCCATCGGCAGTCCAGTAGGTCTGCAGAATACGGTTTCCAGTGGTATTGTCAGCGCAATTCGTGATGATTTTGGATATGATGAATTGCAATTCACTGCACCTATTTCGCCTGGTTCCAGTGGTGGTGCATTACTTGATACAAAAGGGCAAGTTATTGGTATTACTTCTTCTGGTTACGATGGAGGACAGAATCTAAATTTTACAATTCCTTCTGCGGAGTTCATGTATGCGGAACGTGGGGACGCGGAGTTGTTTGATAGAATTGCTGCTTTGAATAATCCGATGGGGAACTCCATTGCGAATTACTATGATAGGGCATATCTTGTGGATTACAATGGAATGATTTATCATGCGTTTCATGGTGATGGTATCCATGTGTATGATAAGCAAACTGGCGAAACCACAACTCTACAGGGAATTAACGGTGATTGTTTAAGTATTTATCGTGGAACTTTATATTGTTTGGACGAATCTCAGAAGAGAATTGCATCCTATGATTTGGAAACAGGAGAAATCTGTGCCAATATTTTGGCAAACTATTCGGATTTGCCCACAATTTCAACAATAGAAAACTTTTTTATTACACCATATGGCATGGTATTGGTTGTACCCAATGGCGTGGTACTCCTTGATATGCGAAGCGGCGTGATTGGTTCGTGTGAAACGGAAGCAGATACCCTTGCTTTTGAAGATGTGATGGTTGGAGCAAGTGATACATCGGTAGTTTTCTTTTCGCTGACAACTGGTGAAGAATTTGCAATTGATACAGAAATGCAAGTTGAAAGCGTAGTCCCGGATGGTCATGGGAATTTGTATGTGAAGTGTATTGAAATTGAAAGCGTGTGGCTTGAAGGACTAAATTATTTTAGTGAACGAGAAATTGCATCGTATGTTTATATGTATGATATGATGGAAGATCAATGGATTTTAATAGATGAACGATATGATGAAGGTTTTTTGATTACAAAGGATTACACATCTTTTGAATTGTTATCTGCAGATGAAAATGGTGTAATTGCAATAAAGGATTGGAAACGTTCTGATGGGGATGGAACGTTTAGAATAAATGATGTAAAATGCCAAGAAATATTTGAGGAGTCACTTTATAGTGTCTGTGAATTTGGAGAAAATGGTGAACTATATTTTGCAAATGGTAGAGTTGCTTGTCGATTAAGCGCAGGTAGAGATACTACAGAAATTATCTATGATGTGCGAGTGAACTAAGAGGAAAACTGTATGATTTTTATTAGTCATAGAACGACGGATGAAGATGTTGCAAATATGATTGTGGATTACTTGGTTGGTGTTGGTGTGCCAAGTGATGAGATATTTTGTTCTTCACGTGCAGGGAATGATGTTGAAAAAAGGATTTCTGAAGAAGTTAGAGAACGACTGCGGCAAAGTGATTTGAATATTGCTATTCTGTCAAAAGACTATTACGAAAGTGCATACTGCTTGAATGAAGCAGGCATATTTTGGTATAGAGAGGATGCACCGATTCTAATTGCTCTTCCGGAAATCAATGAGAGGAATATGGCTGGATTCCTGAATGGAGATTATAAAATTCGCAGATTAAGCAGTGAAAATGATATTTCTTTCATCTATGATTGTGTTAAGGACAAGCACTTAACGAATGGTGTTTCTGCAACCACACAAACGAATGCAAATAATAAATTGAGAAAAACCTATGAAGAATATTTAAGTGAAAGAACGTGTGAGAAGCCGAATAATGCATTAATGTCTGTGGATATAAGCGAGATAACAACACATGACGAGAGAAGGGTTTTATATTGTATTTTAGAAAAAAATACTCGAAAAGTATGGCGAGAAGATGTAAAAGAATGGCTTTTTGAAAATGAAATTCGAAATATAAATATAAGTAATGCTTTTGATTTGCTTGCATCGATTGGTGAAGGGACAGAGGATGGGGAATTATTAACGCTTGATATTGCTTTTTTCAGGAAAATATCAAAACATTCGGAGCAGCTTTGCGAGGAAATTGCCCAAACTTTACATTTTGGAAAAGAAGCGTGGGAAATCTTTGTGAATCTTTTGGATAGCGGTGAGTTGGTAGGAACAGCAGATTTGTTTGCTGTGTATTTGTTTGAATCGGGATTTGAAGCTTTGGAGTGTGGAATATGGGAAGAATTATACAGAGATATAAAGAAATGGGAACAGAAGAATGATCTCGATGGTAAACTTTCTGATTCGTATATGAAAGCATTAGATTTTTATGTAAAAAAAGGAATGATTCTTCAAAGTGAAAGTGGATATGCAGTCTATCCTTCTTTAAAAGGGATTCTTTTTGAACGACCGTTGATAGAGATTTATGAGCCGCTGGAGAAAATAAAAAAACGATATCAAGATGATTTGCCTTTTTAAAGACAACAAAAGCACGGATAAACCGTGCTTTTTTCATATCCTTATTTCGCCCAATCGGGCAGATATTCAAATCGTCTTTCTTCACCTTGGTAGGGGAAGGTGAGGCAGCAGGAGAATAGCTTCGGGGTGGATTCGTTGTCGCGGGCGCCGTATTTATGGTCGCCGACCAGGGGGTGTTTGCGGCTTGCAAACTGGACACGGATCTGGTGGCTTCGGCCTGTGTAGAGGCGAATGCGCACCAGGGAAGTGTCGTCATCACTTTTCAGGCGCGTGTAGGAGAGCTTTGCGTATTTGACACCTTTTCTCTCTTTTTTCACGGCGAAAACTTTGTTTTTTCGGGAATCCTTAAAGAGGAAGTCCTCCAGCACGGCTTCTTCTTCCACCATGCCGTGGACGAGAGCTACGTATTCTTTGACGAGGGTGCCGTCCTGCACGGCGGCTGAAAGCTGTGCCGCTGCTCTTTTGTTCCTTGCATAGACCATCACGCCGCCCACGTTTTGGTCAAGGCGGTGGATGGGGAAGACCTCGCCGCCCAGTGCCCTGCGAATTTCCTCAGGCACTGCGTGCTCGGAATCCAGACCCACGGGCTTGACGATGACGGCGATGCTGTCGTCGGCGTACAAAATATCCATTTAGATCAACCCATCGCGGAAGGCAAGGATCATTTCCGCCGTCAGACTTCTGTGGAAAACGTTGTCTGCGATGTCGTGGCGGTTCACCCATGCGGCAAAGCCCAGCTCGTTTTCGTCGCGGTGGATGGTGTCGTCGCCGTCCAGCTCTGCCACGAAGCCCATGAGCAAAGTCTCGGAGAAGGACCAGGGCTGGCTCTTGTAATAGCGAAGGTTCTTGACCTTCAAGCCAACCTCCTCCATCACCTCGCGGCGGACGGTGTCCTCGGGGGATTCGCCCACCTCGCAGAAACCTGCGATGAGGGCATAGTTGGTGCGGTTGCGGTAGCTTGTCAGCACCACGCGGTCGCCATCGGTGACGGCAACGATGATGCAGGGGGAAATGCGGGGGTAGACCGTACGTCCGCAGACGGGACAGATCAGGGCGCGCTCACTTTCTTTCTTCTCCAAAGCGTGGCCGCAGGTGGAGCAGAACCGATTGCGCAGGTAGAAATTGCAAAGCTGCACTGCCGTGATGCCTGCAAAGGCGGCATGCTGGGGCTCCACATCGCGGAAGAACATGGGGGCCACGTACTGCAGACCATCCGCCTCTTCCACGTCAGTTTCTACCATATAATACGCCTGTTCATCCATGCAGAACAGGTAGTTTGCGTTTTCCGTGGAAAGGGAAAGAAGGGCAAAGGTGGGGAAGTGCCCCTGCTCATCCACCAAAAACTTGCCATCACGGACGACCACTGCGAAGTCATCAGCGGTTGCTTCGCGCTTATATTCGTAACCGATATGATATTCGTGGGGTGCGATATCCTGAATCATAAGAAACCTCATAAATCTATAAGAATGAATTAAGTATATCATAATTGCACCTATTCCGCGCAAAAAATGTTATACTGATGAGGTCACGAATGGAAAGGAATTGCTTTATGTTTGCAAAAATCATGCACGCGGCAGGGATATTCCTTGCGGCGGTGCTTGCCAGTATCGTCATCATCAATGCGGCGGTGGTGTTGTCCACCATGTCGCGGATCGTGCCGAACGACCGCGCGCAGGAGGGGGCGGATTACATTCTCGTCCTTGGCGCCTCCGTCATTGACAATGCATACCCAAGCCACATGCTGGAGGATCGCATCCTCACGGCGGTGGAACTGTATGAACAGGGGGCTGCCGATAAGATCATCATGAGCGGCGACCACCGCGCCGACGACTACAACGAGCCCCAGGTGATGTGCGACTATGCGGTGGCCTGCGGTGTGCCGCGGGAGGACATCGTGCTGGACCATCGGGGCATTTCCACCTACGACTCCATGTACCGCATGGCGGAATTTGCTCCCAACAGCCGCGTGATCATCGTCACACAGCGGTATCATCTTTTTCGCTCCATCTACATCGCACGCGCAATGAAGCTGGATGCCGTCGGCGTATCGGCAAGCCTTCGGGACTACTCCAAGCCCATGGAAGACCAGTTTCGCGAATCCCTTGCACGGGTCAAGGACTTCATCGCCGTCATCCTGCGCCCCGAAAGCGCGGATATCAAAAACATTTGATCGATATAAATATGACCGATATTTGCATCTTTAACGGGTTCTTAACGATGATAACTTATATAATGATTACAATCATGAATGAATATAATCATGAATGGATATCTATATGATTCGTTTTTTTGCGGAAGGAACGGACGGATGCGCAGGAATCGGATCGGACAAAACATCATGACCTCCATCTGCGAAAAGCACGGCATCACCTCCGCAGGTAGGGGCATTTGCTTCTCCCTGCCTGTTGAATCGGTGGCAGGTCTGCACGTATCCGCAGATCTAAAGAAAAAAGAAGACTGAACGCAGAGCAAATGACAGCATCATTCTTTTTGGATGGTGCTGTTTTGTTTACGCTTTTTTAAGTTGTACCATCAACCATTGCATGCTATGGTTATACTATTTCCTTGTGATAATCCACGGATTTTCCTGTATCAGGCTATGCGGACAAGCGTCTTTCTGCGATAATGGTTCCACCAAAAAGCAAAAGGAGAAACTATCATGCAGAAAGAAAGACCTGGGATCATGTTCTATATTGACGACCTCAACGCACTGGATAAAGTCGATGATGCGGAATTTGGCAGAATGATCCGCCTGCTGCGCGACTATGTGTGCACGGGGGAGGAACAGCAGGTGGATGGCTGGATGGGCATTTTGTATTCCATGATGATCAGCAAGATGGATCGGGATAAGGAACGCTATGAGAAAATCTGCAGCGATCGCCGTGCTGCTGCAAGGAGCCGCTGGGATCGTGCAAAGCAAAGTGATGCACAGCAATGCAAAGACGAGGACCTGCAGGAAGAACCAATGCAAACGATGCCAACTGCAACTGCAACTGCAACCGCAACTTCAACCGCAACTACAACCACAACCACAACCACAACTGCAACAGCTGCATCGAAGGGCGATGATGATGGTGATGATATGCAGGATTTTAGTGAACTTGATTATTTGATCGACAGATATCGTCTCTACGCTGATGATCATGAGCAGGTGGTGAAGGAGAACTTTGGTGCTTTGTCCAAACAGTACGGTGACGACTGGCTTTCCCGTGCCATTTCCTGCGCCGTCAAAGAGGGCAAGGTCAACATCGCCTACATCCGTGGGATCCTTCGCAACTGGTACAAGACAGGAAAGCCCGACGAAAGCGAATTTCGACCAAAACAGGAACCCAAGCCCTTCGACAACCCTGCCCTGAACTACTCCCAGCGCACAGACAGCCTCAACGACCTGCTGATGGACCTGTAGCGGACGGGCCTTATCGGTCGGTGGCATGGTGTAGGTTCATGCATTGTAGGGCAGGGGCTCGCGTGCCCTTTAGGGTATGCTGGTGCCGCCGTATCGAACGATGAGGAAACACGATCGCATGGTCGTCCAACCATGCTGTAGGGGTCGACGCCCTCGGCGACCCTACGTATCAGTCGATGGAAAACACGGTCGCATGGTCGTCCAACATCGGTATAAAAATTAGTGATCCTTCGACTTCGCTCAGGATGACAAAAATGGTGTGACAAACACCTGTAGGGGAGGGCCGCCGAGCCCTCCCGTGCATGGGGAATGTTGGGATGCGTGTATATCGCATAGTCGTCTGACACATCCCTGCGGTGGTGCTGCATACCCACCCCGAAACGGGACAAACTATGATGAGGTGATTTTGATGAAAAACAAACTGAAAAAAGCGATGGAATCGGCGGAATTTGCTATTTTGGCAGGGCTTGTGGCTGTGCCGCTTTTGTCGTTTGCCTTTATCCAGATCTCCACCGAAAGCCCGCTTTACACCTCCATCTCGCGCATCATCTGGGTGCACGGGCACTGGGTGGCGGCGCTGATCTGGTCGCTGCTGGTGATGGGGGTCATCGCGTATCTGACCCATCGGCTGCTTTGCACAAGCCCATTGACCGCCAAACAGCAGCGGGCATTTATGGTGTACCTGTTCATCCACATCGTGCTGGTGTTCGTGGGATGTATGCTCTTTCCTGCCAAGCAAAACCTGCAGTGCATCACGTTTTTTAACTACATGCATGATTACCTTACCGCTGCCGCATGGGCAGGCTATATCGTGGGGCTTCTCGTCTATTCGTGGAAACTGCGCAAAGCCGATCGCTTTTTGGGCATTTTCTCTCTTGGTCTGATCAGCTTTGTCATTTGCTCTGCGTCGTTTTTCCTTCGCTGGGTCATCGACCCTGCATCCTACGTGGGCGCCTCCGCCGTCAGCGAGGTGTACATCATCAACAGCCTCCTGATCTACCTTGTGGTGATGTACGTCATGCAGGGGTATGTCGGAAAACTGAAAGAAAAAGGACAGTAAAAAAACACTTCCCCGGGTGGAAAGTGTTTTCGCGTGTGGTCGTGCGAGCGTCTGCGTAGGGACGTCGCTCCTGCGGCGTCCGCAAACGTTTGCTTCTTATCCATGACATTGCGGGCGGCAGGTTGCCGCCCCTACTACGTATTCCAAATTCTGTAGGGGAGGGCCGCCGAGCCCTCCCGTGCGTGGCGATTGTTGGGATGAATGTGAATCGTATGGTCGTCTGACAACGGTGTGAAAATTTGGAGATCCTTCGACTTCGCTCAGGATGACAAAAACGGTTTATCCAACGTTCGTAGGGACAGCCCTCCCGGGCTGTCCGCAAACGTTTGTTTCTTATCCATGACATTGCGGGCGGCAGATTGCCGCCCCTACGAGGTGCGGTGTTTGTTCATATATTGTAGGGGAGCGCCGCCGAGCCCTCCCGTGCGTGGCGATTGTTGGGATGAATGTGAATCGTATGGTCGTCTTGCCTTGCCGTAGGGGCGACCAATGGTCGCCCGCACTGCATACGCTGAACCAAACCGCTGCCGCCATTGTCGCTGTCAGCCGCTTGTGATGTACGTTATGCAAACAAAAAGAAGCAGTGATTTACTGCTTCTTTGTGGGTTTCGATGTCTTACAGGTCGATGCTGTAAATCTCGTCCGCACCGGGCGGATCGAGGGGGAAGAGACCCTCAGGAGTCTTTAAGAGAATGTCGCCGTCGGTGGCGTGGCCGATGACAGCGCAGGGGATGTGCTTTTCCTGCAGCGCGGCACATAGCTTTTCTCCATCGGGACAGGCGATCAGAAGACAGCCGCTGGAGATCAGCCGATAGGGGTCGGTGCCGATCTTTTTGCAAATCTGACGGGTGCTTGATAAAAGCGGAATGGCGTCGCGGTCGATGACAGCGCCGCAGGAGGATGCGTTGGCAAGCTCCCACACCGCGCCGTAGACACCGCCTTCGGTGATATCGTGCATGGCGGTTGCGCCGCAGCGCACCGCAACACGGCTTTCGGGCAGTACGGAAAGACAGCTTGCAAGGCGCATGCCCTCTTCCAGTACCGCATCGGACACCATGCTTTCAAGCTTCTCCCGATAGTCGCGTGCCAGGATCAGCGTACCTTCCAGACCTGCCCACTTGGTCATGACGATGGTGTCGCCGGGCTTCATCCCTGCAGTGGAGATGACACGCTTGGATGCGCGGCCGATGGCTGTGACGGACACCACGATGCGGTTGACCGCGTCTGTGACCTCCGTGTGGCCGCCTACGATGTCCGCATGGACACGCTCTGCAGCCGCCTGGGCATCCGCCATGATGGCCTCAATGTCCGCCATATGGGCGCTGGGAGGGATTAGAAGGGTCAAAAGAAGCGCCACGGGCTCCGCACCTGCGGAGGCGATATCGTTGCAGCAGACTTCCACCGCCAGCGATCCTGCACCCTCGCTTGCCGCCGTGATGGGGTCGGTGGTCATGACCACGTAGTCGTCGCTCCAGCGCACCACCGCGCAGTCCTCGCCCACGGCAGGACCGATCTTGGTTTCCCGTCTTTGGGGTTCGATATGGGAAAGTACAGCCTCGTGCAGCTGTTCGTTGGTAAGTTTACCGGGTTTCATGCGAGGTTATCCCTCCAATTCTTTTAAGAGAATCAGAAATTCTTCTTCATTGATGACTTTCACGCCAAGTTTTTCGGCCTTTGCAAGCTTGCTGCCTGCCTTTTCACCTGCCACAACGCAGCTCGTCTTGGCGGAAACAGAACCTGCCACCTTGGCGCCCAGAGCGGTGAGCCTTGCACCTGCCTCGTCACGGGTCAGCGATTCAAGGGAACCTGTGAGGACGTACGTCTGTCCTGCAAGGGGGAGCGCCGCTGCAGCTTCGGCGGTCAGAACTTCACGCTCCACGGGGGCAACGCCTGCCTGCAGCAGAGCGTCGATGCCACCTGCAATATGCTCATCCCGGAAGAACTCCACGATGCCCTCCGCCACCACGGCACCGATGCCGGGCACAGAGGAAAGTTCTTCGGCGGTTGCAGTACGAACCTTTTCCAAAGTACCGAATGCGTCAGCCAGATCGTTTGCCGTCTTTCTGCCCACGTTGGGGATGCCGAGCGCAAACAGGAAGGGGGCAAGGTCGCGGTGCTTGCTTTCTTCGATCTGGGCAAGGAGCTTTTCGGTCTTCTTTGCACCAAAGCCTGCCAGACCTTCAAAGCTTTCTGCCGTCAATTCGTAAAGCTCCGCCACCTGATGGATGCCGCGGCTTTCAAACAGCAGCGCTGCCGTCTTGTCGCTGAAGGACTCGATATCCATCGCCTGACGGGATGCAAAATGCACGATGCGGCTGATCAGCTGCGGCGGACAGGACAGGGAATTGTTGCAGGTCAAGATCGCGCCGATCTTTTCCAGCTTTGCGCCACAGGCAGGGCAGTGGGTGGGGGTGACGATTTCTTCGCCCTCCACGCCATCGTCCACACGACCCATGATCTCGGGGATGACGTCGTTGGAACGGCGCACCCAGACGTTGGCATGAAGCCGCAGGTCCTTGCGCCTGATGTCGTCTTCGTTGTTCAAGGTTGCACGACGGAT
>JAGBGW010000310.1 GCA_017935825.1 Clostridia bacterium | reverse complement strand
TTTGCGCTTTCAAGTTGTGCAGGCTTACCCTCGTCGCGGACACGGACGACCACGCCGTCCAGCACATCCACGCTTGCAGGATAGATCTGACCCGTGATGACGTTGACGAACTTCACATTCTCGATCGTCAGGTCGCAGGGAATCTTCCCCATTGCGGCTGCAATAAGACGGCTGCGGTCAGGATTTTTGACTCTCATGGTGGTTTTTTCCTTTCTGTTGGTGAAAATTAAAACTTTTTATCGATCGGATTCGGTCGTTTCTTTGATAATATAGCGCGGTCTGCCCTTGGTTTCCAGATAAATGCGTCCCACATATTCGCCGATGATGCCGATGGCAAGCAGCTGGATTCCGCCAAGGAAACAGACGAGGGCGACAAGGGACGTCCAGCCTGCGATGGTGGAGTCCATGGCATGCATGACGATGGCCCAGATGATGCAGGCGAAGCTGAAAAGTGTGACAAGGAAACCCAGAACCGTGACGATGCGAAGGGGTTTTGTGGAAAGGCTTGTGATGCCGTCCAGCGCCAGACCCATCATTTTGGAAAGAGAATAGTGGGTCTTACCTGCAAGACGTTCTGTACGCTTGTAATAGACACAGGTGGATTTAAAGCCCACCAGCGGCACCATGCCGCGAAGGTAGATATTAACTTCACGGAATTTGGAAAGTTCTTCCAACGCCCTTGCCGAAAGCAGGCGGTAGTCCGCATGGTTGTAGATGGTCTGGGCACCCAGTGCATGCATGATGCGGTAGTGCAGCTGGGCGGTGGTGCGTTTGAAGAAGGAGTCGCTCTTTCGATCGGACCGCACGCCGTATACCACGTCACAGCCGTCAAGATAAGCGCGTACCATTTCATCCATGGCAGCCATATCGTCCTGCCCGTCGCAGTCGATGCTGATGGTGATATCACAAAGATCCTTTGCGTACATCAATCCTGCAAGCAGTGCATTTTGATGGCCGTAGTTACGGGAAAGGGAAAGGCCTTCCACTTTTGGATGTTCTTTTGCCAAATCGCTTATGATCTGCCAGGTAGCATCACGGCTGCCGTCATTGACAAAGAGAATGCGGCTTTTTTCATCGATCAAGTCCGCCGCGCACAGTTCTTCCAGCTTTTTCAAAAAAAGCGGCGCTGTCACAGGCAGCACTTCCTGCTCGTTAAAACAGGGGATCACCAGATATAAAACGGGTTTGTCCATTTCATCACCTTGGTTTTTTATTTCATTTTATATTATCGCAAAGACGGAGAAACAATGCAAGCAGAGAATGAATTGCCTTCGGCATGAATTGGCTTACGCCATGAATTGCACCTACGGTGCGTGAATTGACGCTTCGCGTCGTAATGTTTTGGCGGGAACGTTGGAGCTACAACTATCGCAGTAGGGGCGGCAATCTGCCGCCCGCAAACGATCGATATCATGCATGCATTCAGGGCGAGACAAGTCTCGCCCCTACGGTTGAGTTTGAAACAAAAAACGGATGCGTGATCACTCACACATCCGTTTTGCAATTCGATTAAACCAATCTTTCCTTCATCAGCTCTGCCAGAGCATTTGCGTCCTTCTTCATATCTTCCAGGTCTTCGCCCTCGATCATGACACGGACAAGGGGTTCGGTACCGGAAAGGCGGATCAGCACACGGCCGCAGCCGTCGTACTTCTTTTCAAGCTTGCGGATTTCCTCTGCGATGACGGGATCCTCGTTGTAGATGCGGCGCTTCTCGCTTTCGATGCGGGCGTTGACCAGTACCTGAGGAAGAACGCGCATGACGGTTGCAAGTTCACGAAGTTCCTTGCCGCTGCGCTTCATCACATCCAGCAGCTGCAGTGCGGAAACAAGGCCGTCACCGGTGGTGTTGTGATCAAGGAAGATCATATGGCCGCTCTGCTCGCCGCCCAGGCTGTAATCGTTGGCAAGCATGTTTTCCAAAACATAACGGTCGCCAACTGCAGTCTTTTCAAGTTTCAGACCAAGCTTATCTGCTGCGATGGTCATGCCCATGTTGCTCATGACGGTGATCACGATGGTGTCGCGCTTCAAGATGCCGCGGTTCTTCATATCAAGACCGCAGATGGTCATGATCTGGTCGCCGTCCACCATATTGCCGTTTTCATCCACTGCCAGCATGCGGTCTGCATCGCCGTCGAAGGCGATACCGATGCAGTTGCCCTTTTCCTTGACACGGGCGCAGAGTGCTTCCATGTGAGTAGAGCCGCAATTGTCGTTAATGTTGATGCCGTCGGGAGAAGCGGAAAGCACTTCCACATCTGCACCGAGTCTACGAAGGGTCTCGGGTGCGGTGACGGAAGATGCACCGTTTGCGCAGTCGATGACGATGTTCATGCCGGAAAGATTGCCCTCGATGGTGGAGCAAGCAAAGCGGATGTAGTTTTCAAGGCCTTCGTCCAGCGTTTCCTTCTTGCCGATCTGATCGTGGGTGCCGTTGGGAATATCATCGGAGCGAACAAGGCGCTCGATCTCGTCTTCCACTGCATCGGGGAGCTTGTAGCCCTTGCCGTCGAAGAACTTGATGCCGTTGAACTCGTAGGAGTTGTGGCTTGCGGAAATGACAACGCCTGCATCAAAGCCGCCGGTACGGGTAAGGTATGCAATTGCGGGGGTGGGCATGACACCTGCGATGACGGCGGTGCCGCCAACGGAGCAGATGCCTGCTGCCATAGCGCATTCCAGCATATCGCCGCTGATTCTGGTGTCACGGCCGATCAGGATGCGGGGAGACTTCTTGCCGCCTTCTTTTGCAAGCACAACGGTGCCTGCCTGACCC
>JAGBGW010000309.1 GCA_017935825.1 Clostridia bacterium | reverse complement strand
GTCACAGAACCTATTTATATGAAAAGGGAAGAAACACCCTTGCCGCCTGCTCCAAACCGCACGGTACCGCAAAGTACCCCCGCTGCGCAACTTCGCACCTACGCCGCCTTAAAAACAGCCAAGATGCAGCATGAACAGATTCTGTCGCGAATCGGAAAATAAACGAACAAAAGAGCGCTTATCGCAAGATAAACGCTCTTTTTATTTTTACATATTGGCGTGCAGTGCCAAGGCAAGTTCTGCCAGCTTTTCGATAGAAAGCACCTCTGCACGGATGGAAGGCTCAATGCCCACCTGTTCCAGTACAGCCAAAGCCACGTCCTTTGCAAACCCTGCAGAAGAAAGGTTGTTGATGATGGTCTTTCTTCGCATGGCGATGGCACCGCGGGCAACGCGCCACAAAAATGCATCGCCGCATGCGATCTGGGGACGGGGCGCCTTGAAGCGAATATCGATCACTGCGCTGGTCACACCGGGACGGGGGAAGAAGCACTCAGGCGGCACATCGTAGAGGATGCGTGCATCGCAGTACCAGGCACACATCATGGCGGTGATGCCGTACTGCTTTTCGCCGGGCTTGGCACAGATGCGCTGTGCGGCTTCCTTCTGCACAAGTGCCGTGATGGATGCAAGAGGCAGCTTGCTCATGAAAAGCTTCTGCATGGCATCGGTGGTAATGCAATAAGGAAGGTTGGACACCATGCGGATGACTTCTGCGCCCTCAAAATGAGAAAGCAGGTCTTCGTCCGAAAGCTTCAGAAAGTCCGCAGGTACGATCTCCACATTGGAAAGCTCCCCCACAGTTTCTGTAAGAGGTGCCAGAAGGTCGCGGTCCAGTTCCACTGCCACAACACGCTTTGCAAGAAGGCCAAGTCTCTGGGTCAGTGCGCCAAGACCGGGGCCGATTTCCAGAACGGATTCATCCTGCCCCACGCCTGCAGCGCGGATCATTTTATCCAGCAATCCTGCATCGCAGAAAAAGTTTTGACCTGCGCTTTTTTTGGGGCGCAGGTCATGATCATGCAACAATCGTGCGATCACAGCAGGATGGGATGCATCATGCATATTTTCCATAAATTTCAAATTCCTCTTTTAGTCAAGGATATAGATGGTAACGCTTCTTCTGCCCCAGCGGATGGCTTCGGAACGGGTCTCGAAGAACACGTCAATGCGGGTACCCTTGATGGCGCCGCCGGTATCGCGTGCCACGCCATAACCGTAGCCCGGGATATACATGCGGGTACCAAGGGGAATAACACTGGGATCTACTGCAATGGTGCCATAGGCAGGCTTGGTGCCCGTGGCAGTGTTGTGACCGGTGTGGGTATAAGCGGTGGAAGAACCGCTGATGACGGAAGAATAGGAAAGCTGGGTGCCGTCGTTCAAGGTCAGCACGCCGCCCTCTGCGCTGGTGACGCCGGATACGGGACGGGACTTGGTGCCTCGCTGCACGATGCAGGTGACTGCTTCCAGCGTAACCTCTTCATTCAAAATCAAACGTTCGTCTTCCTCGCCGTTTCGATAGACAATGCGCTCGGTGACCACCATTTCACCATCGCTGCCCTTTTGGGTCACGCGAGTGGAACCGGAGTACATGGAGCTGTTGTCCTCATAAACAGTCTCGTAAGGGATCGCCTGGGTGTAGGTCAGTTCCTCATGCTCGATGCGGTCGATCTGTACGTGCATACCTGCCGCGATCTGCGAAGAGAGGGAGGGAGTGACTTCGTCAAGTTCACCCAGTTCGTAGTCGTTGTCTTTCAAAAGCTGTCCCACCGTGCCGTCCACGGCGTAACAGGTCACTGTCTGTCCCAAACCATCGGTGACATCGATCGCGATGGCACGTGCAATAACAATGGAAGTATTTTCGTTGACGGGCTGATCCAGTGCAGGGGTCACCACATCGTGAGGACCTACACTGATGCCGTTTTCTTCCAAAATCTGCGCAACGGTGGAGTCAAAGGATTCCACCGAGACACTTACGCCGTCATGCTCCAGCGTCACCGTATGCACGGCGCCTGCTGCAATGCAGAAAGCGCAAACGCAGATGGCAAGCAGTACGCTTGCAACAACAATGGGAACAAACAGAGAATGCCGTTTTGCGCTTCTGACAAGATCGCTCAGGGACATCATGCCCGCAAGCTTTTCTTTCAAAAGCATCGCTTGTCTGCGAAGACGGGTCTGACTTCGTCTGCGCAGGGCCTGCATCTGCGTATG
>JAGBGW010000308.1 GCA_017935825.1 Clostridia bacterium | reverse complement strand
CTCAGCGAGCACGAAACGGCGCTCCAGCCGCGCTTTGACGTGATTGAGGTCTATGCGCCGGAAGGCGAAAAGACCGCGCGGCCTGTCATCCGCCATTGGGAGAACGCGTTCGTATGAAGGCGCTCCGTGTGTTTGACGGCCACTGCGACACGGCGGTGGAGCTGTGGCGCAGGCAGGAGGCGCTTGCCGATGCTTCGTGCCAGATCTCGCTCAGAAGGGCGGAGGGGTTTGACGCGTACGTGCAGGTGTTTGCGTTTTGTACTGCATGGCTGCCGCGCGGGCTGCAGGAATCAGACGCATTTTGCAGGAGTATGCGCTATTTTTCTGCACAACTGGAGCGCAACCGGGACGGAATGTTTCTCTGCCGCACGGCAAACGACGTCGAATCGGCGCTGACCGGGCACGCGCGCGGCGCGGTGCTTGCCATCGAGGGCGCGGAGGCAATCGGCTGTGACCCCGGACGGCTGGACGGGGCGTATGAAGCAGGCGTGCGGATGGTGACGCTGACGTGGAACCATCAAAACGCACTGGCAGGCTCGTGCCACACGGGTGAGGGCCTCAGCGCACAGGGGCGGGAATTCGTCCGCCGCGCGCAGGAGATCGTGCAGCAGGCGGACGCGCTGGAATCGGAAATGGCGCTGTACGCAGGGCTGCATCGCGGTACCTTGAACATCGGCATCATCACGAGTCTGGAATGCATCGATTTTGGCAACATGCTCTCTGCGTTCTGCGAGAAGTACCCCGAAATTTCCATCAACATCATGCAGGGCGGCACCCATCGGCTGGAATCGCTTTTGATCGAGCGAAAAATCGACCTTGCCTTTATGAATAAGCCCCAAGGACAGCTTGACAGAAGCCTTTGCTTTTGCAAGCTTGGGCAGGATGCCTATCATCTGGCGGTGGCATCGAATCATCCTTTGGCAAAAAAGAAATGTATTTCCCTCATCGAAGCAAAGAATGAACGGTTCATCTTCCACCATCCTGAACAGGCAGCGGCACAGATTTGCCTGGAAGCCTGCAGACGGGCAGGGTTTGAGCCCAACATCGTCTGCCGAAGCGGCAACCCCACCACGGGGCTTTACATGGTGCAGGGCGGGCTTGGCGTGGCGCTTCTGCCATCGGAGGAATTCCGCTCCCATGCGGTGGAGGGCGTGACGGAAATTACACTTGCAGACGAGATCATCAAGGAAGTGGGCATCGCATGGCGCGCGGATACTTCCTCTTCCCTCATTGAATCTGCAGTGGAATTTGTCAAAAATTGGATTTAAGAAAACTGTCCGAAGGACAATATCACGATGCGAAGCATCCTATCACTGCGAAGCAATATCACTCGCCGTCAGGCGAACAGAACTGAGGCACACTTCCTTTTAGAAGTGTGCCTCAACTTATGCGCTTTCTGTCAAAATCGCCGCTACCACGGACATATCGTCCTTTGCCATGTCGCCGCTGCAGGCAATGGCCGCCTGCACCAGCGCATCGCAAAAATCCTGCGGATCTCCGTGCGCATCCTGCCAGAAGCTTTGGCAGATGGGGATCAGAGAATCTTCCGACAATACGTCCGTAATGCCGTCGCTCATGATGATGATGCCGTCCCCTGCCTGTAGTTTGTAGCGGATGGCAGGGGGTATGGCGGTATCGGCAACGCCCATGGGAAGGGCCTCGGTCTGAATCAGGTGCATTTTGCCGTTTTTGTAGAGGATGCCGGGGGCGGCGGCGATCTTTGTCACCTGACAGGTGCCCCCTGCGCAGTCGAAGACGCACATATCCACGGTGGAGAACATCTCCTCCCCCGAGCGCAGAAGAAGCAAACGATTGATGGTATGAAGCGCCGCTTCACGGGAGAAACCTGCCTTATAGAAATTGGAAAGCAGGCTTGCCGTGGCACTGCTTTCCTGATGGGCACGCACGCCGTTGCCCATGCCGTCGCAGATGGCAAGCAGTGTTCTTGCGCCGTCCAGCTGGGTAATGACGGTACTGTCGCCCGATAAACTTTGCCCGTAGGCGGCGCAGCCTGCACTGCCTGTTACAAGGGAATACGCAACGCTTTGGGCATAGCTGCAGCTGCATCTGCCCGTGCCCGAAATGTCGCAAAGACTGCCTGCAAGGTGCATGCGGCACCCAAGAGCTTCCCCGATGGCTTTGCCGCCGCACTGCATGCAGGCGATGCGGTCGCCTGCCTTTTCGCACTGCAGACGCACCTGATAGCCGCCCGATGCACGCCAGACGGTGACTTCCGCATCGCGGGCGATGGCATAGCGGTCAAGGCTTACGCGGATATCTCTCTCCACACGGTTGTCAAAGGACATATCCAGGCGCATATCGTCCGCCATCTGGTGCATGATGTCCGACACACCCAGCAATTGCTGGGCAACCAGCATGCGGCTTTCCTCCATGCGGTGCTCCCACTTATTGTTGACGATATAAAGCTGCGCCATGTGGTTGATGGCGTCGATCATCTGCTGGGTCTTCATGCAGCGCCGCGCAAAGTCGCGGTCAAGAAGCCTTGGGTCAAAGCGGCCATGCTCCCGTGCAGATTCAAGTGCCTGTTCCATCGCCTGATAGGTTTGGTCATAGGCTCGTTTCCAGCACACATTGCAAAGGGCGCATTTGTCACAGACTTCACTGTAGAGCCGCTGCATCATATGTTCCGTATGGATTTTGGGAGAAGTCTCACTTGCCCCTGCCACAGAGGAAAAGCACTGCGCCATCTGGGAAAAGACGTCGGACACGCCGTAGAGACGGGCATGGATGGCGTTGGAGACTCTCCGCAAGATCTGTGCATTGTCGTCACGCCGCCGCGCTTCTTCACTGATCAGTGCACTGCTTTTCGCGATCCACTTCTTTGGCACTGCGCAAAAGATGATACAGGCAGGCAGAGTCTCCTTCAAATTCAATATAATTTCATGGGAACCGTTGATCAAAAGTGTCAGCACGGCATTGGTCAAAATAAAGCTTATCGCGCACAAAAAGCGGTTGTTTGAAAACACGGCGCAGACCACTGCGCAAAGTGTCAGGTTGCAGACGATAAGCCACTGACCCGACAGGCCCACTGCAATTGCCGCGCCCAGCACGGCGGCGCAGCCTGCGCCAAGTCCCACACCGCCGCCATAGGCGGCGATGAGGATCAGCAGATAACTTGCCGCAATGGCAGGCGACAGGGTAAAAATGCGCACTTGCACCGCACCGCAAAGAAGACAGGCCAGTGTCACACAGATGGCAAGGGTTTCTTCCTGAGACAGGATCTTTCGTCCGCTGTGGGAAGAAAGCACCGCAAGGGCGGTATGAAAGACGGGATAAAGCAGTGCGCATACCAGCATCTGCACGGACAAAATGATCCAGTCCAGCACCAGCAGGCGAAAGGCAATGATGCGTGACAAAAACAGGCATGCCGCACCAAGCAGACCTTGCAGAAAAAAGTTGTCGCTTTTGCCCTTCCTGTGGGTAAAAAATGCCGCAAGACAGCAAAGCGCGATGGCGATTGCATCGTACCAGACAAGGGGTTCTGCCAAAAGGACACCCATGCACAGCCGTGCCACGGCGCAAAAGCCGAAGCAAAGCGGTGCAAAAACATCATGGGCGATCAGCGCCATGCACATATCAACACAAAGCACGACGGGTGCAAAGCTTACGGGGATCACGGCGCAGAGGGCTGCGATGCAGGCACCTGCAAACTGGGCAAGAAAGTAGGTGGTGGGAAGCTTTCGTCCTGCTGCTTTTTCTGCACTTTGATGCAATATTTTCTGCATGGTCACACCCTCCCCTCCCATTGATGGCTATACGTTACCATACACGCGATGCATCCATTGTCGAACGGGTGTGCGTGATCACCTTTCTTCTTCCCCATACTTCGGCAAGGTTTTTTTGTTGCACATCGTGCAGCAATGTGTTACACTTATTTTGTCTTTAAGAAAAAGACAAATTGCGCATCGAAGCGCAGGAACGACTTATTTTTGTATGAATTGCCATGAAGGTGATATGCCCTATCGACATGGGGTGCATTCTTCATGGCATTTTTATTTGCAGAGTATTTGAGGAAACCGATGATTCAAGCACAAAACGTAGGCTTTGCCTACGAAACCGACGAGGGTCTCCGCCGCGTATTGCATGAGGTAACACTTTCCATCCAATCGGGGGAAATGATCGCTGTTTTGGGACAAAACGGCTGCGGAAAATCCACCTTTGCACGGCTTTGCAATGCGCTGCTGCCCATGCAGGAGGGCAAGCTTACCGTGGCGGGATTCGACACGTCGGACAAAAAAATGACCTTCGAGCTTCGCCGTGTCTGCGGCATGGTCTTTCAAAATCCTGACAACCAGTTTGTATCAAGTGTGGTCCAGGAAGAGGTGGCATTCGGACCCGAAAACTACGAGGTACCGCGCCAGGACATCGGCGCGATCGTCAAAGCCGCGCTGCATCAGGTGGCGCTGGACGGCTTTGAGCACCGCGCCCCCTATACCCTTTCGGGCGGACAAAAGCAGCGCCTTGCCATCGCAGGCGTGCTGGCACTGTCGCCGAAAGTGATCATCTTTGACGAAGCCACCGCCATGCTGGACCCCATGTGCCGAAGAGAAGTGCTGGCGATGATGAAAAAACTGCAGGCACAGGGGCACACCATCGTCATGATCACCCACTATGTGGAGGAAGCTGTCCTTGCAGACCGCGTGGCGTTGATGCAGGATGGAAAAATCCTTGCCTTTGGCACGGCACGGGAAATTCTTTGTGACAAAGAAAAGATGGATGCGGCAAAGCTTTTGATGCCCCACGCGGCACGGGTGTACTACGATTTGTTGGCGGAAGGCATCACCCTTCCCATGTGTCCTTTGACTGAGGAAGAGTTATTGGAGGCAATATGCAGATTCAACTGAAACAACTTTGCCTGCAATACGACTGTGAAGGAAGAAAAAGCGACGTTCTGCAGGATATTGACCTGCAGATCGGGCGCGGTGAATTTATCGGCATCATGGGCCGCACCGGCTGCGGCAAGACATCGCTTGTACAGCTGATGGCAGGGCTTCTTACCCCCACAAGCGGACAGGTTTTGATCGACGGCGAGGATATCAATTCCAGGCATTACGACAAGACCATCCTGCGAGGCAAGCTTGGATATGTGTTTCAGTACCCTGAGTATCAGCTTTTTGAGACCACCGTATATCGGGATGTGGCGTTTGCACTGAAGTACAGCAAACTTTCAAAAAAGGAAGTGGAAGCGCGTGTACGGCAGGCGCTGGAAGATATGGGGTTTGACTTTGCGGCGATCCGCGAGGAATCCCCGTTGGCACTTTCGGGCGGCGAAAAGCGGCGCGTGGCCATTGCAGGTGTGCTGGCAGCGCAACCTGAAATTCTCATACTCGACGAACCCATTGCAGGACTTGATCCGCAGGCAAGGGATGCGTTCCTGAAGCTTTTGAAAAAACTGCATGCACAGGGCACAACGATTTTGATGATCTCCCACAACGCGGATGCACTTGCCGATTGTGCGCACAGACTCATCGTCATCAATGACGGCAAAAAGGCATTGGACGGCACGGTGGAAGAAGTATTCTCCCACGAGGAGGTGCTGTCGCAAATGCACCTTGACGTAAGCTTTGCAAGCCGCATGTCAAAAAAGCTTGCCCTGCCCCACAGCGTGACCTACGAAGCATTTGTGCAAAACCTCAAGGCAAAGCTTGGAGGTGATGCACAATGAACCGATCCATGACGGGACAATATGTGCAAAAAGATTCCGTCCTGCACAAGATGGATGCACGCGCAAAGCTTCTTTGCTTCATCCTGCTTCTTGTCGTGATGCTCAAGGCAAAAACTGTTTTCAGCTATGGACTTGCCGCAGTGACACTTGTGGCAGTGTGCGCGCTTTCCAAACTGTCGTTTTCTGCCCTTACGTCCACGCTTTCGCGCATGACGACGTTTTTGATCGTGATCTTTTTGATGAATGCACTGTTTTTCAGTACACAAGAAGCGATCTGGAAATGGGGTATTTTCACCTTGAGCCGTGAGGGCATCGTGCAGGGTCTGCACGTGGTGGCACATGTGGTGCTGGTGCTGGTGCTTTCCAATCTTTTGACCTGTACCACCACCCCCATCGAACTGACCACGGCACTGGAAGTCCTGCTTAAGCCCTTGAAAGTCTTCCGCATCCCCGTTGAAATGATCGCGCTGGTTCTGTCGGTGGCACTGTCGTTTATCCCCACGCTGCTGCAGGAGGCGGACACCATCCGCAAAGCACAGATCGCCCGCGGGGCGCGGTTTGAAAGCAGAAATCTCATTGAAAAAGCAAGAAGCTTCCTGCCGCTGATCCTGCCGATCTTCCTTTGCGCGTTCCGCCGCGCGGACGAGCTTTCCCTCGCCATGGAAGCGCGCGGCTACCGCGGCGCGGCAAAGCGCACAAAGAAGGCAAAGATCCCGTTAAAAAAGTCCGACCTGCTGGCACTTGGTATTTGCAGCTGCATTTGCGCTGTTCAATTTTTCCTGTAAAAAAATTCTTAGGAGGTAACAACCATGACCAAAATGTCCATCCTCAAGCGTGCGCTGATCTGCGCAGTATGCATCGCACTTTGCGTGGTACTGCCCATGGCGTTCCACTCCATCCCCGATGCAGGTTCCATCCTGTCGCCCATGCACATCCCCGCACTGCTTTGCGGTCTGGTATGCGGCCCCTGGTTTGGCCTGCTTTGCGGTCTTGCAGGTCCCCTGCTTTCCAGCCAGCTGACCGGCATGCCCATGATGGCATACCTGCCGCCCATGATGGTGGAATTGGCAGTGTACGGTCTTGTGGCAGGATTGATGATGCAGTTTGTCCGCACCAAGAAGTCCCTGGCTGACGTGGTAATTTCCATGATCGTCGCCATGCTGGTGGGTCGCATCGTGGCTGGCGCCGCCAAGGCACTGATCTTTGCCGCAGGCGAGTTCACCATGGCGATGTGGATCTCTTCCTACTTTGTGGCCATGATCCCCGGCATCATCATGCATCTGGTGGCAGTGCCCGCACTGTACTACGCACTGGAAAAAGCCCATCTGATCCCCCGCCGCTATCCCAAGGCATAAGCCGTCACACACAAAAACCGCCTGTTGAAACGCAGGCGGTTTTGTTTTATGATAGCGATATCAAAAAAATTTGAGGTTACTATGAACTTGGAACGATTTTTGCTGCAGCAGGCGGCAATGCATAAGAATTTCCAAATGCGTGACGCCGTGAAGATGAGCTTTCAGGCAAGCTTCGGCGCGGAGCATCTGCTCGCCGACACGGAGGCTGCGGCACGGTATCTGCATCAGGAATTTGAAGAGACCCCTGCTCTTGATCAAGCGCTGTATGAGCAGATCGCAGACGATGTATACCGCATCAACATCGGCGCATGGAAAAAAATGCATCTGCCTGAAGCATGGCTGCTTCGGTTGTTTGTGACAAGCGCGCAAAGCCACGCTGCGAACATCGACCGCGCGGCAGGTGAGGCGGCATTTCTTGCACGGCTTGACATCGTAAGCAAGCTGGCAAAAGAAGAAAAGCTGCCTTTTTGCGCCGAAGATTGGGAGACTTTCAAAGCAGAGTATCTTGCAGGCGGCATCCGCGCGGTGCATCACAGCGATATCTACAGAGAAACAAATCGCCCTGCCTATCGCGTGGTGTCAGGACCCATGTGCCGCATGCTGCCGATTTTTGAAAGGATCCAAACAGACGAGCCCTTCGTCATTGCCATTGACGGCCGCTGTGCAAGCGGCAAGACCACGCTGGCGGAAAACCTCTGCCATGTGCTGGACGTGGACGCAGTGCATATGGATGATTTCTTCCTCCCCCCTGCGCTTCGCACGGTGGAACGCCTTGCAGAATCAGGCGGCAATGTGCACTATGAGCGTTTTGCCGTGGAAGTGCTTCCTCATCTGAAGAACTCTGCCCCGTTCTGTTATCAGCGGTTTGATTGCTCTCGTATGGAGCTTGGCAAAATGGTGCAGATTCGCCAAAATCCCATTCGCGTGGTGGAAGGTTCCTACAGTCATCACGAGATTTTTGGTAACTATGCCGATTTGCGTGTGGCTTGCGATATTGCACCCGATGCCCAGATGGAACGCATCGTGGCACGGGACGGAGAAGAATATTCTCAGGTTTTCCGCGACAAGTGGATCCCCATGGAGGAGAAGTATTTTTCCGCCATGCAGATCTACCGGAAGGCGGATCTTATATTGTAAACGGTTGACAAAAAGCCGCGTGTATCATCACGCGGCTTTTGTTGCTATCTGCCTTTTTTCGGCACATAGTTTTTGATTTTTTGGATCACGGGACGCTCGGCAATATAGCGGCGGTTTTTCTTCAAAAAAGAACGCAGCTGGGATTTGTTGTGGCAAAGCTTTTCATGACACTTGGCGCAGGAAAGGGAGCAATTGGTCTTTTCGCTAAAGCGTTCGGGATACTTGTACAAAAGATACTCCCACTGAATCAGCAGGATCATGGCGATCACCACAAGGCTTTGGGCAAAGAAGCTGCGCACGAAAAGCAGGGGCGTAAACATCATGGCGTAATCCCAGTTGTAGATACGGCAGGATCCGCAGCACTTGTTCTTCATAAACCAGGTCTGGAAGGGACAGAAGAACAGAATGCAGATGACGTCACAGACAGAATAAGCAAGGCTGATGAGGATCAAAATACCCACGTCGATCCAACCCAGAAAATACGCTGCGCCGATCAAGCCATTGAGCGCCACCCATGTGCCAAGCACCGCCAGCGTGGAGCCTTTGGACTGCACCACCACGCGTTCCCCTTCTTTTACCTCGTAATCGGTGGGGATGTAGTTTTTCTTAAACTGCTTTTGGCAGCCCATGCTCTCCAACCTGGAAGGGAAAAAGCGCAGGATCATCTCCACGATGAAAACAAGCCAGATGCAGAACAAAAAGACGGTGTTGTTTTCAAAGCCGCTGAATAAATAGTGGGTTTTTTCGATTCGGTTGTAAATGTAAAGGCATAGCGCCGCCACAAACAGCGCCGATCGGTACACCAGTTTTACATAGTGCAGTGCCACGATGGGCGTCATTTTTCGTTTGAATTTCATTTGCATGTTCCTCATTGGAATATTGCTGAATTGTTGCTGTTTTCATTATAAGCTGAAAAATGCAAATGCAAATTAAAATTCCGCAAAAATTAAAAAGGCATCGATTGCTTGTGACAATCGATGCCTTTTTGTATCAGAACAAGTAATAGAACACGGAGATCAGCGACGACATCAGCATGGCTACGATGAGGAAGATGACGATCACGCGTGCAATTGTCTTATTGCGCATAGCAGATACCTTTTATCAATAGCTGCGTGCAAACAGCATGTTGACGGTGGCGGGCTTGCCGCAGCAGACACACTTGTCGCCGTGGCATTTCTGCTCAAAGGGCATGACACGGCTGGTGGCGCCGGTCTTTTCCTTGATCAGGTCTTCGCACTCGCGGCTGCCGCACCACATGGTGGATGCAAAGCCGTGCTTGTCTTCCACTGCCTCACGAAGCTCGTCAAGGTCATTTGCCTCGAAGATGCGCTCGTCGCGATAGCCGCGTGCCTTGCAAAGCAGGCCTTCCTGTACGTCGTCAAGAAGATCGACGATCGCTTCTGCCAGGCCTTCGATGGGCAGAACGCTCTTTTCAAGAGTATCACGGCGCATGATGGTGACCTGACCTGCTTCCAGATCACGGGGACCAACTTCGATGCGGACGGGAACGCCCTTCATCTCCCACTCGTTGAACTTCCAGCCTGCGCTCTGGTCACGGGTATCGAACTCGGTGCGGATGCCTGCTGCCTTGAGGGACTCAACGATCTTTTCTGCGCCTTCGATGACGCCTTCCTTATGCATTGCAATGGGCAGAACAACTGCCTGAATGGGTGCAACACGGGGAGGAAGCACAAGACCGCGGTCGTCGGAGTGGGTCATGATCAGACCACCGATCAGACGGGTAGAAACACCCCAGGAAGTCTGGTGGACGTACTCCTGCACGCCGTCTTTGCCCAGGAACTTGATATCGAAAACCTTTGCAAAGTGCTGACCAAGGTTATGGGAAGTACCTGCCTGCAGAGCCTGACCGTCCTGCATCATGGCTTCCATGGAGTAGGTTGCAACTGCGCCTGCGAAGCGCTCCTTGTCGGACTTCTGACCGATGATAACGGGCATTGCCAGCACTTCTTCAGCAAACTTGCCGTAGACGCCGATCATCTGCATGGTCATTTCCAGTGCCTCTTCCTGGGTGGAATGGATGGTATGACCTTCCTGCCAGAGGAATTCGCTGGTGCGAAGGAAGGGACGGGTGCTCTTTTCCCAGCGCATGACGTTGCACCACTGGTTCAGCTTCATGGGCAGGTCGCGGTAGGACTGTACCCACTTGGAGAACATGTCGCAGAAGATGGTTTCGCTTGTGGGACGAACGACCAGAGGTTCAGCCAGTTCTTCATGGCCGCCCTTGGTGACCCATGCAACTTCGGGTGCGAAGCCTTCTACATGCTCTGCTTCCTTCTTCAAAAGAGATTCGGGGATCAGCAGGGGGAAGTATGCGTTCTGCACGCCGCATTCCTTAAAGCGTGCGTCAAGCTGCTGCTGGATCAGCTCCCAGATGCGGTAGCCGTAGGGACGGATGACCATGGTGCCCTTGACGGGGCCGTAGTCCACCATCTGGGTCTTCAAAATGACGTCGGTATACCACTGGGAGAAATTCTCTTCGCGGGAGGTAATTTCCTTGACAAATTCCTGCTTCTTAGCCATTGTCGTTTGCTCCTTTTTTACATAAAATCTTACAAAATAAAACAGCGCACCCATCCTCAAAAGGACGGGGTGCGCCCGCGGTACCACCTTTTTTGACGGCATTGCGCCGCCCACCTTAAACGTCTTTAACGCAGAACATACGTCGGGGTTTGCCCGAAGCTCCCGACCCGGGGATGCAGATACGATAGAGCCCATGTCCATCCCTTTCAGCCACAGGGGATGATCTCTGCAAACCGATGCGCCCATCCTGCAAGGTCGATCAAAGCCTTTGCCGAAATATTATAGCATAGTTTCATCCACCTGTGCAATGTGAAAAGATATGGATTTGGGGGGATTTTTCGTTGGAAGTACCGTTGGAAACACCTGAAATACCAATGTAGGGGCGTGCATTGCACGCCCGCATGCCATAGCTCCTGTTCAATCATTTGCGGGCGACCAATGGTCGCCCCTACTGCATTGGATATAAATCATGCAAGCCTTTTCCTAAAAAGAGAGAGGCTTACTATGGGCAAACAAAAAGGACAGGATTTTTCCTGTCCTTTTGCATATTCACTTTACGGCAGCCAGTGTTTGATGACCTTTTCGATCTCGGCGTTCCAGAAGCGCCACTCGTGGCCGGTGGAGCCCTGTTCGTAGAAGGTGATATCCACGCCTTTTGCAAGGGCTTTGTCGCGGAAGGCGCAGTTGCCTTCGTACAGATCGTCCTGCGTACCGCAGGAGACGTACAGCTTGGGGCAGACGGCAGGATCGATCTTGTCCAGCAGTGCCATGGTGTCGTTGGCGCTTCCTGCGCGGCCCTCTTTGGGTCCGAAGATCCAATCCTGTTCTTTTTCCATTGCAAGGCGCATATCCAGCATCTTGGGATCGACGATATCGTCCAGTTCCTTCATGGCGAAAGGATCGACGGCGCCGGAGAAGCTGGCGGCATAGCCGTAGCGCTCGGGGTAGGTCAGGGCAAGTTTCATTGCGCCGTAACCGCCCATGGAAAGACCTGCAACGTAGGTATCTTCCTTCTTTTGGGATACATGGAAATAAGACTGCACCACACGGGGCAATTCATCTGCGATCAGGTCAAAGTAGCGCTTGCCCTGCACCATATTGGTGTACCAGAAGTTGTAGCCGCCGGGGATGATGATGATCATGTGCTTCATGGCTTCATGAAGGAACTGCTCCACGCCCGTCTTTCTCTGCCAATCGCTGGGACCGCCGCGGTAGCCGTGCAGAAGATAGAGCACGGGAAGGTCTTTTGTCACGGGCTCGCCGCTTTCGTAGATCTTCATGATACGGGGCTCGGGCAAAATGGCATGGAAGGTGACCTGTTCATCCAGAATCTGGGAAAGATAATTGATTTTGACTAACATCGTTTTTTCTCCTTTCTCAGATGGCGGATGCAGGCAGACGGTCGATCAGCTTTTTGACTTCGCTGTTCCAGAACGTCCACTCATGCCCCACGCCCTCTTCCTGATAGAATTCAAGGTCGTAGCCCAAGGACAGCGCCTTGTCGCGGAAGGCAAGGTTATCCTCCCAAAGGAAGTCCGCCGTGCCGCAGGCCTGATAGATTTTTGGCAGCTTCTTGCCCGATGCGGCAGCCACATCCAGAAGGTGCATGATATCCTCCGCACCGCCGATGCGTGCCTGTTTGTCGTCGCCGTAGATGTTGTTGTAATGTGCCGCTCGCTCGGGAGCGATCACATCGATCTTATTTGCACGACCGACGGGGTCAAGGGCACCGGAGAAGCTGGAGACGGTGGCGTAGCGCTCGGGGTAGGTCAGTGCCAGCTTCACAGAACCTGCGCCGCCCATGGAAAGACCTGCCACGTGGGTATTCTCAGGCTTTGCGCTGATATGGAAATAAGATTTTGCAAGCAGCGGTACTTCCTCTGCAATGTAGGTGAAGTACTTCCAGCCGCGCGCCATGTCGGCGTAGTAATAGGTAAGACCCGAGGGCATGACCACGGCGATCTTCTTTCGGGATTCCTCCACGAAACGCTCCAGCATGGTATAGCGTGTCCAGTCAAGATGGTTGCCATGGTAGCCGTGCAGAAGGTAGAGCACGGTCAGATCGTCCGTGTCGGGCGCGCCGTTTTCTTCCAGCTTCAGCGCACGAGGGTCGGGCAAAATCACAGCCAGCTGCTGTTCAAAGCCCAGAACATCGGACTGAAAGCTCATTTCAAGCAATGCCATAGGTGTAGAATTCCTCCTTATATTTTCATAAAAATTCCGTGCAAACGATGAAAATCATCCGTTTTTGCTTTATTGTGTTCATTATAGCAGGTATGCCTACATTTGCAAAGAAGGATAAGTCCTTGCCTGCAACTGGAAAAGGATATATAATAGATGATAAATTGCAGGAGTATTGCAATTTTGGTATAGGAATGGAGGCTAACGTTTGATGGAAGAAAAAACTCCCTCAACGAAAAAGAATCATATTGGTCGCGACCTGATCGGTGCACTGATCGTGGTGACCGCAAGCGCCGCATCGGTGGTGATGCCGCTGTTTTTCTTTATCAGCGTACTTGTATGCTGCGCCCTGCTTTGCGGCGGAAGAAGGAATTTTTCCCTGCTGCTTCTTGCGGCATCGTTTGCAGTGCAGGCGTTTTTAACAGGCAGTTTCTTCATGGCGTCGCTGTTTTTGATGGCAGCTGCGATCATGATGGCGCCCGTGAAGGTTTTCCACCTGAAATTCTCGGATCGTCCCCACTTTGACGGCATCCTTGCCGCCTGCGCCGGCGTGGCAGTCATGATCGGTGCGGTGTACGGCATGCTCTACCTTGCACTGGGCGGCGAACCCATCCACCTTGTCTGCGAAGCCATGCAGCAAAGCTTTGTGGAGGAAACAACGGGCCTTGGCACTGAGATGCTTCGCACCATCTGGCAGACCCAGCAGGTGGTCTTTTCCGCACAGGGTCAAAGCCAGATGCCCTTTGAAAGCCTGATGCACATTTCCGAACAGTCCATGGCGCTTTCCCACGCAGAACTGGCAGCGCAGACTGAAGGCTTTTTGGAAGTGATGACCCGCATGTCCCTGCCTGCACTTTGTGTGGTGCTGGTGTCCATCGGCGGTCTTTTGCTTTATGTTCTTCCCACCCACTGGATGCACTGTCAGTACCGCGGCATCGGCAAGTGCCTGGGGCTCAACGAAGCGGCACGCAGACTGCCTGCCTTTGCAGACTGGAAGCTGCCCCGTGACATCGGCGGTTACCTGATCGCGGCAACGCTGCTGCTTGTGATCGCAAGTTTTATGGGTCTGAGCGCCATTGACGGTGCAATGTCCCTTGTGTACACCTTGT
>JAGBGW010000307.1 GCA_017935825.1 Clostridia bacterium | reverse complement strand
TGCACTTCGTGCATGTGAAGTGCCGCTTTGCGGCGTGAAGTTTGCGCTTTCGCGCAAGATGAATATGCTTGAAAAAGGGTTGTCAAACAATGTAGGGGCAGAGAGCGTGCGGCAGGCTGCCGCCCGCAGTGAAGTGTTTTCTTCGAAAACGTGAAGTGTGCACTTCGTGCATGTGAAGTGCCGCTTTGCGGCATGAAGTTTGCGCTTTCGCGCAAGATGAATATGCCTGAAAAAGATTTGTCAATGTAGGGGCGACCATTGGTCGCCCGCAGGCGATGGAGGAAGAACGGACATTGACGGGCGTGCAATGCACGCCCCTACAGGGATTGGATTACATCAAACACAATCGTAGGGGTGGAAGATAGTGGTCTGCCATTTTCCTTTGTCATCCTGAGCGAGTGAAACGAGTCGAAGGATCTGTACAATGTGGGAAATATCTTTGCAAAGAAAGAATTCAAACGCTACAGATCCTTCGACTGCGCCTGTCGGCTCCGCTCAGGATGACAGGTATTAGGACAAATATTGTAGGGGAGCATCACGATGCGCCCACAGGCGATGGAGGAAGAACGGACGTTGACGGGCGTGCAATGCACGGGATTGGATCACATCAAATGCAATCGTAGGGGGCGATACCTACATCGCCCCGAAAGCGATGGAGAAAGCACGGACAATTGCGGGGCGACGAGGGCGTCGCCCCCTACAGAGGTTGGATGATACCCCCACCTTACAACCATATAAAACTTGCGCGGCAGCGCAATCATAACTGTAAACTCTAAACTGCTAACTGTAACCTTCGCCCACCCGTCCTCCATCCGCATGTCGGATGGGGGCATTTTTCGTCTGTTTTCTGCCAACTATAGGGATGTGCCCCCACTTTGCCGCCACTTCTCTCCCCACAAAAGTAAAACCTGCTCCCCACCATGGGAAGTGGGGGAATGAACCTTTTTCTTGCCGCAAATAGTTGGGACAAGCCGCCACTTTATGCCAAAAGTGGGTGGAAAATCCCATTTTTTGTCCTAAATCATGATACAAAAAACGACGGTGGGAGGGTGAGAAAAACAAATTCCCACAAAAAAAGTTGCAAATTTGGGTAAAATGGGGGGATTTGGTATTGAAATGTGAGGGAAAGTGGTGTAATGTGGTAGATAAGAAGCTGTAAAAGGCTGAAAAGGGCAGAAAGGAGGACCGAAGATGTTTTTTGGACAACACAAACACACGCTGGATGCAAAGGGCAGGATCATCATTCCCGCTTGTTACAGAGACGATCTGGGCGAGCAGTTCCTGCTGATGCGCGGCAACGAAGAATGTCTTTTGGTCTATCCCGGTTCCCAGATGGAAAAATTCTCCGCCAAGTTTGCGGAGCTTCCCTCCACCGACCGCTCTGCTCAGGCTTATATCCGTATGTTCCTGTCCAGCATGTCCCGTTGTGATTTTGACAATCAGGGACGCATCCTGGTCCCTGCCGATCTTCGCAAATATGCTTCTTTGGAAAAGGAAGCCGTCATCATCGGCGTGCACGACCGCATCGAGATCTGGAGCAAGGACAAGTGGGAGGAATATTCTTCCCGCGCAATGGAGAACTACAATTCTATTCTCGACGACATGACCCGTTTTGGTATTTAGTAGTCCAATGGGACTCGAACACATCCGCATTTCGACGGCTCTGTCCGGTCCTTTTGGTCTTATCGAAGTCACCCTAACGTCCAGTTAAGGCGACTTCTCTGCAACCAAAATGCCTCGAACAGTTCTCGCCGAACTGTGCTGCGCAGTTTGGTTCGGAGCAGATTTTTCAGTGTATAAGGTGACATCAAAAGCAGTCATTCATAGATAGCCAGAGTTTGGTGCAAACGACGGACAAAATCAGTCCGCACCAAACCGAATGGATTCGAATCCCATCGGACTAGTAGGGAGGTATTTGCATGGAATTCGTACATAAGAGCGTGCTTTTTGAAGAATGCATGCAGATGCTGGACGTAAAGCCGGGTGGCATCTATATCGACGGCACCCTTGGCGGCGGCGGTCACAGCGAAGGCATTTTGGAGAGAAGCGCGCCCGACGGTGAACTTCTTGGCATCGACCGCGATGCTGCTGCACACAAGGCGGCAGGGGAGCGGCTTGCACGCTTCGGCGACCGCGTCACCTTCCTTCGGGGCAACTTTGCCGACATGAAGGAGCTGGTCGACGAAAAATACCATGGTCAAATCGACGGTATTCTTCTTGACCTTGGGGTATCATCCCATCAGATCGATGAGCCCACCCGTGGTTTTTCCTACATGGTGGATGCGCTCCTTGATATGCGCATGGACACGCGCAGTGACTTCAGTGCCTACACTGTGGTCAATACCTATTCCATGTCCGAACTTCGCAATATCATTTCCCGTTACGGTGAGGAAAAATGGGCATCCCGCATCGCACAGTTCATCGTGGATGCGCGTGCCAAGGCACCCATCGAAACCACGGGACAATTGGAAGACATCATCAAAGCTGCGGTGCCTGCAGGTGCAAGAAAGGGCGTTGCCCATCCTGCAAGACGAACCTTCCAGGCCATCCGCATCGAAGTAAACGGCGAACTTGATGCCGTCCGTCAGGGCGTGGAAGCAGCAGTCGACATGCTCAAACCCGGCGGCAGACTTGCCGTCATCACCTTCCATTCTCTGGAAGACCATCTGGTCAAAGACCTTTTCCGCAAGATGGAAAACCCCTGCACCTGCCCCAAGGGCTCTCCCGTATGCGTGTGCGGCAAAAAGCCCATCGCAAAACAGGTGTCAAGAAAGCCCATCGTCTCGGGTGAGGCGGAATTGGCAGAAAACCCCCGCGCTCACAGCGCACATTTAAGAGGAATTACAAAGCTGTAAAGCTCGCTTTACAGTTCTAAAAAGAACAGGAGTTGGCATAAAATGGCTACCAAGCGCCCTGCAACCAAACAGAATATTCAAAGAGATTCGCGTGGGATCTATGTCCTGGGCTCTCTTGCGGTGCAGCAGGCGCCGAAAGCCGAGCCTAAAAGACAGCAGCAGCCGCAAATTCACGTGGTGCGGCCAAAGAAGCGTGCTTCCGTACAACAGACACAGGTCAGCTTTGCTGCGAAGATCGCACTGACCTGCGCCATGCTGGCAGTGCTTGCCTGCGGCCTGATGCTGGTGGGCAAATACGCCCTGATCGCACAAAACAACTCCATGATCGCTGACCGTAAGCAGGAACTGGAAGATCTGACCCGCTACGGCGAACAGCTGGAGGTGGAGCTTGCCATGTCGCAGGATCTCAATGCCGTCATGGTTACAGCAAGAGAAGAACTTGGCATGGCTGCACCACAGCAGCAGATGCGCCACGAGGTGGTGCTGGGTACCCCCCAGGATGCGCCCGATACCATCAGCGCGCAGGAAGAAGCGCCTGCCTCCGGCATCATGGCGATGCTGGGACGCATTACGGAATTTTTACACTGATGAGGGATGCTTGTGAAGACGATTCGACAGCAAAACCGAAAAAAGAACGATCGGCGCGGGAAAGATAAACTGCGCGGCGGTCCGCATACAGCAGGAAGGATGCCCTACTTTATCCTGGGCGTGTCCTTCCTTTTTGTGCTTTTAGTCGTCCGACTTTTGCACGTACAGGTCATCAGCCGCGACAAATTTTTAGCAAGGGGCAATGACCAGTGGATGGCAAATACCACCGTCAGTGCGCTGCGCGGCAGCATCCTTGACCGCAACGAAAACGTACTGGCACAAAGTGCCACCTCCATGACGGTACTGATTCGTCCCTCCGTCATTCAAAATCAGGCGGACGATAAAGACGGCATCCCTGTGCAGCAGGTGGCAAAAACGTTGGCTGAAATTTTGGAAATGGATGAAAATTACATCTACGAACAGGCCATGCGTGACGATGCCGACACCATCTGGATCGCTCGTCAGGTGGATATGTATCAGGAACAGGCCATCCGCGCTGCGGCACTGCCCGGGGTGGGATTTGAACTGGATGCCACCCGTTATTACATCCGCAGTAATTTCCTGTCCCAGGTACTGGGCTACACCAACATCGATGGTGTAGGACAGGAGGGTCTGGAGGCCTACTACAACAAATACCTTGTGGGTGTCAATGGACAGATCCGTGTGGAGGAAGCGGCAAACGGCGAGGCACTGCCCTTCAGCACTGCGGAATACGTAAGCCCTGTAGACGGCTACCATGTGGTGACCACCATCGACTATGTCATCCAGTCTTTTGCCGAACAGGCGGCGCAGGATGCTATGGATGCACTTTCTCCCGAGTCGGTGCAGATCATCGTCATGGATCCCGATACGGCACAAATCCTTGCAATGGTCAAAAAGCCTGATATGGACAACAACGACCTGCCCCGTGAGGACTTGGATACGCTTTTGGCGCTTTCCAGAAACACCCTGATTTCAGATTCCTACGAGCCGGG
This sequence comes from Clostridia bacterium, assembly GCA_017935825.1. Lineage (GTDB taxonomy): Bacteria > Bacillota > Clostridia > Christensenellales > Maliibacteriaceae > RGIG9107. Next base: position 3,076 of record JAGBGW010000307.1, on the reverse strand, counting down.
TTCTACGTTTAAGATCATTACCTCCGCAAGCGCACTTGATATGGGGGTGACCGATACGCAGGAACTGTTTGGCTGTGCAGGGTCTGTCACCATCGATTCAGACACCATCCGCTGCTGGCGGCATTACAACCCCCATGGCACGCAGGACCTTGCCATGGCACTTCGAAATTCCTGCAACCCTGTCTTCGTATCCCTTGCACTTCGCATGGGCACGGAAGATTTCTACGGCTATATCTCTGATTTCGGCTTTGGTCAGCGCACCGGCATCGACCTCTACGGCGAGGCGGCAGGCATCGTCACCAACGAAAAGTATGTGCGCACAGGCGACCTTGCAAGAATCGGCTTTGGTCAGTCCATCGCCGTGACCCCCATCCAGATGGCAACGGCAGTGTCCGCTGTCATCAATGGCGGCACCTTGATGGAGCCCTATCTTGTCAGTGAAATTGTGGATGCTGACGGCAACACCGTGGCACAGTTCCATCCTACCGCGGTGCGGCAGGTCATCGGCGAGGATACCTCCTCCACCATGCGCGAGCTTTTGCAGTTCGTGGTGGATGACGGTGTCACCGCCGCACAGATCGAAGGTGTGGCAGTGGGCGGCAAGACAGGCACGGCGCAAAAGTACGATGACAACGGTCGGATCATCACCGATGCCCATATCGCATCGTTTGTGGGATTTCTTCCTGCGGATGACCCCGAGCTTCTAGTGCTTGTGGTGGTGGACGGAGCAAAGACCAGCGAAGACACAGGTTCCCAAATCGCGGCGCCCATCGCCAAGACCATTATGGAACAATCCTATGCCTATCTGCATTCCGTCAGCAATACGCAATCCGACACGCAGTACGTAAAAGTACCCTCCATTGTGGGGCTTACACCCACAATGGCGCAGGAAACTTTGGCGCAGGTGGGGCTGACACTTGAGTTAAACGGCGATATGGAGTATATTAATTCTCAGGTACCTGCTGCAGGTGCATCCGTACCGGCAGGCAGTGTGGTGGCAGGTTTGGCGGACAGTCAGGGTGCAAGCTATGTGCTGATGCCCGACGTGACGGGTATGAAACCTGAGGAGGCACAGGCCGCCCTGGAAGCAAAGGGTCTTGCCGCAGAATTTACAGGCGAAGGCCGCGTGGTAAGCCAAAGCGTGGTCGCAGGACAGCAGGTAAAATCGGGTACCGTTATCGAATTGGAACTTGACTGATCGGTTGAAGAATATTTTGGAGGAAAAAACGTATGCAGCTTGAACAATGTCTTGCACAAGTCAAACACGAACTGCGCGGACAAAACGTCACTGTCAGTTCTTTGGAGCTGGATTCAAGACGTGTCAGTGAAGGTGCACTGTTTTTCTGCATCCCCGGTGTGCGCGTGGACGGTCACACCTTTGCAAAGGATGTGGAACAAAAAGGTGCAGCTGCACTGATCGTGGATCACTTTTTGGATGATATTTCCATCCCCCAGGTAAAGGTGGAGGATGTGCGTGCCGCCATGAGCCATATCGCGGCAAACTTCTACGGCAATCCCGTGAAGAAATTGAAAATGCTGGCGGTCACAGGCACCAACGGCAAGACCAGCGCCACCTACATGATGAAGCAGATCGCAGAATTCTGCGGCAAAAAGGTGGGTCTGATGGGCACCATCGCAAACTACATCGGGGACAAGCAGATCGCCGCCAATCTGACCACGCCCGACCCCATCCAGCTGCAGGAACTGCTGGCTATGATGGTGGAAGAAAACGTGGATTGGGTGGTCATGGAAGCCTCCGCCCACGCACTTGCACTTCGTAAACTGGAAGGCATCGTCTACGATGCGGCGGTGTTCTCCAACCTGACCGAAGACCATCTTGACTTCTTCGGCGATATGGAAAACTACTTCCTTGCAAAGACCAAGCTGTTTACAAAGCATCTGGCAAAACAAGCCGTCATCAATATCGACGATGCATACGGCGCTCGCCTTGTGGGTCTTTCCGAAGTACCCGTTGCAACTTATGCAAAAGATTGCGATGCCGACCTTCGTGCAACGAATGTGGTCAGCTCCATCGACGGTGTTTCCTACACACTGGAAGCAGAGGGCAAATCCTATGCTGTGAAGATCGCCATCCCCGGTGCATTCACGGTTTACAATTCCCTTTCCGCCATCGGCGCTTGCCGCGCTATGGGATTGACACTGGATGAGATCGTGGAAGCACTTATCCATATGCCCTGTGTTCGCGGCAGATGCGAAAGTCTTGATACGCAAGGTCGTCCCTTCGGCGTGATCCTTGACTACGCACATACCCCCGATGCATTGGTGAACATCCTGACCACCGTGCGCCAGTTTACAAAGAACCGCCTGATCGCAGTCTTCGGCTGCGGCGGCGACCGTGACCCCATCAAGCGCCCCATCATGGGTCAGATGGCGGCACAGTATGCGGACCTTTGCATCGTCACCAGCGACAATCCCAGAACCGAAGACCCCATGTCCATCATCGAGGCGATCCTGCCCGGTGTGAAGGGTGAGGGTAAACCCTACGAGGTCATTGAAAACCGCCGCGAGGCCATCGACCGCGCACTGCACATTGCAGGCGAAGGCGACGTTATCGTCCTGGCAGGCAAGGGTCACGAGACCTATCAGGACATCATGGGTGTCAAGCACCACTTTGATGAAAAAGAAGTTGTGGCAGAATTGCTGCAGCAGATGAAGTAACGGCATTTCGGTTTACAATCCCAACATATACTTTAGCGTGTAACTTTTACGGAGAATTTCACTACTATGGCATTCTTAAAGTCGATCAACGGTATTATCCTTATGCTGATTGCAGCGGCAATCTCTCTTGTGATCACCATTGTGGCAGGCAAGCTGCTCATCCCTGCGCTGATTCGTTTGAAGGCAGGGCAGACCGAGCGCGATGACGGCCCCGAATCCCACTTGTCCAAAACCGGTACGCCCACCATGGGCGGCATCATGATGCTGGCTGGAATCCTTGTCACCTGCATCGTGCTTACCGCAGGCAAGGCGGAGTTTATGATCACGTCGCTGCTTGTGACCTTCGCATACGGTCTGATCGGCTTCCTTGATGACTATATTAAAGTGGTCAAGAAGC
>JAGBGW010000306.1 GCA_017935825.1 Clostridia bacterium | reverse complement strand
TCCTACATCAACCAGTTCGGCGCTGCATGCATGGGCGGCTGGACGGCATATACCAAGATCGATCAGCTGATTTTCCTGCCGATGCAGTCCATTGCACTTGCTTCCACCACCTTTGTTGGTCAAAATCTTGGTGTAGGTCAGGTGGAACGAGCCAAAAAAGGCGTGCGGACGTCGTTCATCATGGCATTGATCATCACCATCGTCATTTCCATCACCGTCATCGGTTTTGCATCGCCACTGGTCAAGTTCTTCAATAACGATGCAGAGGTGCTGGAATACGGCGTGCTGTTCCTTCGCTGGCTGACACCGTTCTACTTTATGTGCTGTGTCAATCAGGTCTACTCCGCCGCGCTGCGCGGTGCGGGCAATGCACGGGCGCCGATGATCATTATGCTCTGCTCCTTCGTTGTGTTCCGCCAGATTTACCTGTTCATCATGTCCAACTTCATCTCCAACACCGTACTGCCCCTTGCAATGGGCTATCCTGCAGGCTGGCTTGTGTGCAGCACATCGGTGCTGATCTACTACCATCACGTAAAACTTGGAGATTCCGCAGTGGTGAAAAAAGTATAAAAAAGAAAAGAAAAAGAAGCCATGTTGTTACATGGCTTCTCTTTTTTGTACGTCGTCTTTGATCATGCGGTACACCGCTGCCGTCAGCGGTACACCCACCAGCATGCCCAAGATGCCGAACAATCCACCGCCGACCAGCACCGCCGCCAGCACCCAGATTGCAGGAAGACCGACGGAATCGCCCACCACTTTGGGGTAGATGAGATTGCCTTCCAACTGCTGCAAAACAACGATGAAAAGGACAAACAAAATCGCTGTCAGCGGCGATTGGGTCAGCATCATAATGGCCCCCACCGCACCGCCGATATAGGCGCCTGCCACGGGAATCAGCGCGGTGAACCCCACCAATGCGCCGATCATACCTGCATAGGGAAATCCGAAGATGACCATACCCAGCGCACACATCACGCCAAGGATCACAGCATCCAGGCACTGCCCCACGATGTAATGATGGAAGCAATCGTTGAGCACACCTCCTGCATAACGCAGGCGGCTGTTCCATTTTTCGGAAACGTAGCTATCCACAAGCCTGCTTGTCTGAGAAAGCAGCTTTTCTTTTCCCATAAGGAAATACACGGTAAAAATCAGACTCAGGAACGCAGTGATCACACCCGAGATCACGCCCGTCACGGTTTGCATCACCACCTGCGCCGCACTGGTGACACCGTTCATCAAAACATTTGCCGCTTTGGTCAGGTGCGTCTTCCAGTCAAAATCGGACAGCACGGTGAAAAGTTCCTGCGGCAGGTTTTCTTCCACGAATTCAATGGCAAGGAAGCGGTCCACCAAAGGCGGCAGCTGAGCGATCAACGTCTGGATGCAGGATACAAGATTGGGCCACACCAGCAAAACGATCAGCACCACTGCGCCGATCACGGTCAAAAACGCTGCCAGCATGCAGACGATGCGCCGTGTTTTTGCCACAATTTTCTTCTGACTCTTGGGGAAATACAGTTTTTCATAGCCCGTCATGAGGATGTTGACGATATACGCCGCCACAAAGCCGATAAAAAGCGGCATCGCTGCAGTCAAAATCGTCGAGATGATGGACAATGCGCCTTCCCAGTAATGGATCAACAAATATGCAATAAACAAACTGCCTGCAAGATACAGGCAGTTTCGAAGGTTCAGTTTCAAGTGACGTTACGCTCCTTTTTTCGTGCCGATCAGGATCATGCCGACGATATCCAGCACACCTTCGATGATCAGCACGATGCCGATGAAGTTCCACAGCACCTGCATGGTTTCAAAGGGATTGAGCAGGATGATCAGTGCAAACACCACCGTAACCAGTGCGCCCAGTGCACCAAAGTACCAGCGGCGGCTGCCAAGGCGGAGCATGTCCACTGCCATCTGGATTTTCACAACGCCGGTGAGCAGAACTGCCAGACCGTAAAGCAGTGCCAGCACCTGGAAAACCTGGGTAAACCATGCGGCACGGCTGATGCAGAACAGACCGCCGCCTGCAAAGACCAGACCTTTTGCAAGGGCATAATGTCTTGCGGCCGCCTGTGCTTCCGAGCGGAAATAGCGGATGATCAGCACAATACCATATACGGCAAGGATGACACCTGCCAGTGTGACAATCGCGGCAGTAAACTTCTGCGGATCAATTAAAAGCAGAATACCAACCACCAATTCAAGCAGCATGATCAGAACGCTGCCGGGATTCTTTTTCAGTTCTTTCATTTCAATTCTCCTCCCTTTTCCAATTGTCTTATTTCAATATTTCCATGGACGAACACTTCCATACACGGCACCAATATTTTGTCCTGTTATTATTTTACTTTGAAACGCTTTTGCTGTAAATCAGCTTTGCCAAGAACTAATAAAGTCTTAATTATCCTTGTTTTTGTAATTCTCCAAAATTGTCAAATTTCCTGCACATTCTGCAAAGAAGATAACAAAAAAGGCTTTCCAAATGAAAGCCTTTTTTCATTCCTTTTTCGCCGTATCGATGCTTTTTCCAAAGACGATGAAACGGTCGTACAGGTACTCGGTGACAAAATTTACGATCATCGTCATGGCAAGCACCAGATATTCATTCCACGCAGCAGGCTCGCTTGTCAAAACTGCCGTCCACCAAGTGGAAAGCGGTGTAAAAACAAGGTAGAACAGTGCCACCTTCGCCATGGCAATGGGCACATTGTTGGCAGAGCAGAAGGTGAATTTTCGATTGAGCGTGAAATTCCACAGCACCGACAGCATAAGGCTGACAAGATAGGAAAGCCAGTGGGGCAGGTGCAGCAATTCCTCCATCAAGGTGAAGCTGAGCACCTGAATCACGCCTGCGCTGATGGAAAACAGCACAAATTTCACCGTGCGGAAAAACTCTTTTTTCTTATCCACGATACCATCACCTCGGTTTCATGATGATGTATCATAACATATTCCGTTTTGTCTGGCAAGCACTGATAACTTATTGCAGCAATTCGTCCGAAAGACGGATGATCTGCGGCGCAATGCGTTTGCGCTCCCGCAATAAAACACGGTTGTAGACAGGATACGCCGCGCAAATAAGACCGATGCCGCAAAGCCCTGCCACGATGCCGACGCCAAATGCCGCGATGGTCCCAAGGCCAAGCATTGCACCAATGTCTGTCATAGCAAGGCTCATGCCGCTGCCCATGACAAGTGCACCGATGACGCCCACTGCAATGGACCAGGCCGCCGCCTTGTTGGTGGCACTTTCGTCCAGACGACGAAGCTGGGCAAGTTTATCCTCTTGCTTTGGCGCGGCAGTGTATTTATCGCGGATCGCCTGAATTTCCTGTTGCTGCGCCGCGTTGTAGGAATAGTGAAAATGATCGTTCTGCATGGATTACTCCTCTTCTTTTTCCAATTCTTTGATTTGCCTTGTGCTGACCACAATCATGTAAATCGCCATTGCGATGATTGCAAAGGATATCGCCGCGCCGCTTAATGCCAGCATCAGTTTTCTATCTTGCATCGACATATCCCCGCCGAATGTATCGAGCATGGTGGATTCAAGTGTCAGCATCGATACGCACGCTGCCGCTAGCGATACTGCTTTTGTGGCAGAATACACAGGGCTTTGATACTGCCTGAATTTTACGACATTTACGATTGCCCGTGCCATGGAAGAAAATGTGTATGCGGCAAGGGCGATGGTGGTGATTTCATGATGCTGCATGGTTCTGTTCCAATACACCATAAAGAAGATCATCAGCGATACTGCAAAGTTCATCACAAGAAATGCGATGCCGCAGGTGCGGTATTTCCCCCATTCTTCCTGCAAATGTTCCCCTGCCTTGTGGGTCATGGTATAACGGGCAAGGTAAAACCGCATGACGGCAAGGCAGATATAATAGCACCCCAACGTGCCGTACCAATAGGATGCATGCACCACGCCCAGCACAAAGTGGAAAACCGCATAGGTGGCATTATACAGCAGCGTCCCAAACAGCGTGACGTTGATGCGCAGCTTCAGGTCATCCTGCCAGATGCGCATATATCGATTTTCTTCTTTGAATGTTTTGAATTTTCGGATAAGCTTCGGAATGCTTGCACATACCGCCACCAGCGTATAAAATGCCACAACGTAACAGCTGATGGAAAGGATGGATTCTGCCCCATACCAAATCATGGTGAAGGGAAGCCCCACCGCTGACAGCAGCATAAGTACTGCCAGCACCGCCGTTGGCGGAAAAAGCAGTTTTTCTGCCAGTTTTTTCCAGTCCATATCAGCCTCGCGGAATGCGTACCGTGAAGGTGGAACCTTCGCCAACTGTACTTTGTACGCTGATCTCACCGTGCATGATGTCCACCACGCGCTTGACCAGTGCAAGACCCAGTCCATTGCCCTGTGCAGAATGGGAAGTATCACCCTGATAGAATTTTTCGAAGATATGCATGCCCACGTCGGAAGACATGCCGCAGCCGGTATCCTGCACCTGTACGGTGGCATGATGCTCCGTGGCGGTCAACATGACCGACACCGTACCGCCTTCAGGGGTAAATTTAAATGCGTTGGATAAAAGATTGTTCCAGACGTGGCTCAGCAGTTCCGCATCCGCAGTGACCAGAACATCCTCCGCGATTTCGGTTTCGATGTCGATATTCGCCTCTTCCCAGACGTTTTCGTACTGCAAAAGGCATTCGCAAAGCTGCTCACCCAAATCAAATTCCTCGGTTTTCGGGTAGATTTGCTGGTTTTCAAGGCGGTTCAGCTTCAAAATGTTGGTCATCATATCCGCCATGCGGCGTGCGCCGTCGGACACACCTTTGGCATATTCCATACGCTTTTCTTCCGACAAATCAGCCGTTTGCAGCAGCGAACTGTAATTCTTAATGACCGCAAGAGGGGTCTTCATCTCGTGAGAGACATTGGCAATGAAATCCGTGCGCAGGGTTTCCACGCTGCCCAATTCCTCCGCCATCTGATTGAAACAGCCGATGATACGGTTGAAAGAAGGATCCGTAGCAAATTTGTTCTGCGGTTTAATGCGGACGGTAAAATCACCCTGCACGATTTTTTCTGCCGCGTCGATGATCTGGTGCAAGGGTCGCTCCACGGTGTATTTTCTGCGGAGAATATCGATGACAGTAAAAAGAAGGCTCAGCAGTGCCACATTCCAAAAGGTGATTTTCGCTGCAGCGCTGATGTTTGCCTCGGTCAGCACAAGACCCAGCGTATCACGCAGGGTGGACACAAACAGCATCAGGCAGCAGGTGATGACAAACGCCACCAGCAAAAATACGGTGCAGTACAGGTTCAGTATTTTTAAAATCCGCTGTACAAGTGTGGTCTCCTTCACTTGATCACCGCCTTATAACCAAGTCCGTGGACGGTCTTGATTTGGAAATCTTCGCATTCACTAAGCTTCTGGCGCAGTTTGGTCATGTATACATCCACCGCACGGGGCGAAGTTTCCGTATCCGCGTCCCAGAATTCATCCATCAGCTGGGTACGGGTGAACGCTTTCTTTGGGTAGCTGAGAAGTTTATACAAAATGCTGAATTCGCGATGGGTCAGTAAAATTTCCTCATCACCAAGATAGGCCGTGCGCTCGTCGGCATCCATGATAAAACTGCCGATTTCCAGCTTTCTGCTGGAAGCAATTTTTGCACGGCGAAGCAGCGCACCGATGCGCAGAAACAGCTCGTCCAAATCGATGGGCTTGACCATGTAATCATCCACGCCAATGTGGAAGCCTCTCTGCTTGGATGCAATATCGTCCCGTGCGGTCATGAATAAAATCGGGATCTCTTCATTTAATTCCCGAACGCTCTGCGTAAATTCAAAACCATCCACGCCGGGCATCAT
>JAGBGW010000305.1 GCA_017935825.1 Clostridia bacterium | reverse complement strand
GGTTTCCGCCGCTTCCTCAAAGCTTACAAAATGCCGTTTTGCAGAAAGCATCACGATGGCGTTGAGTGCGGTGACAAGCAAAGCGGCGCAAAGGCACAGTGCGATCAAAACCATCAGGATGCGCCGAAGATCGATGCGGATTTGTTTCAGGATAAACATATTGACCTCACAGGCAGATCATTGCCGTTAAAACGAAATTAGAAAAGAGTCTAAACGATTGCGAAAGCGCGCATTCGGTTCTATAATCCATTATACAACGTAACCCATCGCGATGGGTTTGATAAAAACTTAAGATTATTTGAAGAAGGAGGGCATCGTTACGAAAGAACAAATCAAATCCTGGAAGTCGGAGATCTGGTCCATCCCCAATCTGCTCAGCTACCTGCGCTTAGCCATGATTCCCTTTATTTGTCTGCTTTATAAAAATCAGGAATATCTGGGCACTGCAATTTTGGTGGTATTTTCCGGCATCACCGATCTTTTGGACGGCTACATCGCCCGCCACTACGATATGATCACCGACCTTGGCAAGATCGTGGACCCCATCGCGGACAAGCTGACCCAGCTTGCGCTTGTCTTGCTGCTGCTTGATCGCTACCCCTGGTTTTTATCCCTTGTGATCCTGCTTGTGACAAAGGAACTTGCCATGGGCGTCATGGGTCTTATCGTGGTAAAAACCAAAAAGGAAGTCTACGGCGCCATCTGGTGCGGCAAACTTGCCACCACGGTATTCTATGTCGTCATGGTGTCGCTTCTGTTTTTCCCCAATCTGCCTGAAACGGTTGTTGCAGTAATGGCAATTTTCTGTATGAGCATGCTGATCCTCTCCCTTGTGGTGTACACCATCCATAATTTCAAACTGCTTCAAATGCATAAAGAAAACGGTGAAGAGTAAACCTCTTCACCGTTTTTGTTATTTGGCTCGTTCAAATTCCAAGATATCGCCCGGCTGGCAGTCCAGCACGTCGCAAATGGCTTCCAGCGTGGAAAAGCGGATCGCGCTGACTTTTCCCGTTTTGATATTGGATAAGTTGACGTTGGAAATGCCCACACGGGCGGCAAGTTCGTTCAAGGTGATTTTTCGATCCGCCATGACGCGGTCAAGTCGAAGAATGATCGGCATAGCGTTACCTCACAGCGTGGTGTCGCTTTCTTCCTGCAGCTTTGCGCCGTAAGAGAAAATGTAGATCAGAAGAAGGAAAATCAAAATGAACAAAACCATGGAAAGATCGACGCTTACACTGACCTTGAAATGTCCCGACATGGCGAAGGTGGATACAAAGCCGCCGATGATGGAGGGCAGCGTGGCTGCGAAAAGAAGGGACCAGCCGATGGCTTTCAAACGCGCGATGACCGTTCCGGTGAAGGGGGAGTGACTCGTTTTCAGTGCTTTTGCAAAGCGGCAGACAAAACTGAACACGACGATCCATGCGATGATCTGCAAAAAAGGTGTAAACAGCAGCGCCCAAAGCTTGGTCAGCTGAAAGGGCATCACATCGGAAGAAAAGTCAAGCAGCAGTGTGGAATCCTGCGCGGTGGCGGAGAAGTTGTCGCTGAAGAAGGGATGGGCGTCCATTTGGGCAAAAAGCGGATAATCCAGCTTGAGTCCAAAATCCAGTACCACATCCACGACCTGATAATCTGCAGGCAGAACATAGGATGTAACGATCAAAGCAACCATGGTCAGTGCCAAAAACAAAGCGGCAATGGCAAACAGAACAATACAGATGATGGAGATTACTCGTACGGCCGTGCCGGTAGATTGGATTTTTCGAACCTGTTCCATAAAATGTACTCCTTATCGTTTGATAGATGCATCTTACAATGTAAAATAACGATTGTCAAGTGAAATTTAACGATAAACATTAAAAAATATTCGAAAAACGTTGCAAGACAAATCCTGCGTGATGCGCTATAATAAAGACAGCAATTATTCGGTACGGAGGACTTCCCTTTATGAAGTACGCAAATATACCCTATGTGGACAAACAGGTTTCCCGCATTTTCTACGGCGTGTCGGGCCCCCTGTTCAGTGACGGACAAAATCAGGATGCGCTGTTTGATGCCATGTTCGACCTTGGCATCAACGCATTTGACTGTGCAAGAAACTACGGTCTTTCGGAAAAAAGCCTTGGTACATGGCTGAAGCACAGCGGACACAGGGATGAGTGTGTCATCTTGTCCAAATGCGGTCATCACGATGTGGATACGCTGAAAAAGCGCGTCAGCCGTCAGGAGATGTACGACGACCTGAACGTTTCCCTCGATCTTCTGGACATTGAGAAAATCGATATCTACATCCTGCATCGCGATGACGAGACCGTGCCCGTGGGCGTGGTAATGGATACCTTGAATGAAATGCACGAAGCGGGCAAGATCGGTGCATTCGGCGCCAGCAACTGGACACATCAAAGAATGCAGGAAGCAAATGACTATGCAAAAGCCCATGGTCTGATCCCCATGACGGTGGCAAGTCCCAATTTCGGTCTTGCCCGTCAGGTGGAAGATCCCTGGGGCGGCAGCTGCGTTTCCATCGCAGGTCCTGAAAATGAGGCGGCACGCGCCTGGTATAAGGAAAACAACATGTCGATGATCGCCTATTCCAGCATCGGACGCGGCTTCTTCTCGGGCAAAGTCAAAAGCGATGACCCCTCCACACAGGAATTGATCGATCGCTTTGCAAGAAAGGGTTACGAATGCCCCGATAACATCGAGCGACTTGCCCGCTGTGAGGAACTGGCAAAGGCCTGTGGTGCTTCCGTTTCCCAAATCGCACTTGCTTATCTTTTTGCATCGGGTCTTGATGCCTATGCCATCGTTTCCACCGCAAGTCCCGAACGCATGAAAGAGAATATCGGCGCACTGGATATCAAGCTGACGGCACAACAGGCAGCCTATCTTGATCTTCGCGCAGATACTTATTGACAGATCGTTCCCAAATGACAATTCTGTACAGTCGTCTCGGACTGTACAGAATTTTTTATCGCTTTAAAGTGAAAAAGTAAAAAATTATAGTACACATATGATTAAATTTCTGTTATGATAGAGTGGTACTAATATTATATCCTTGAAGGAGGATTCGACATGCAATTTGTTGGAACCTGGTGGGCTGTTGTTCCCCCCATCTTCGCAATCCTGCTGGCTTTCCTCACCAAGAAGGTTTATCTGTCCCTGTTCGCAGGCTGTGTTCTTGGTGCTCTGATGGTCGCAGACTTCCAGCTGTGGGCAGCATTTGACGTGCTGTTTAACACCATGGCAGACAACATGGACCTGATGATCCTGATCTTCGACGTACTGCTCGGTATGATCATCGTTCCTCTGGTCAACTCCGGCGGCTCCGCTGCATACGGCAACTGGGCAAGCAAGAAGATCACTTCCAAGCGTGGTGCAATGCTTTCCACCTCTGCTCTGGGCGTTCTGATCTTCGTTGACGACTACTTCAACTGCCTGACCGTTGGTAACGTTATGCGCCCCGTGACCGATAAGTACAAGGTCTCCCGCGCAAAGCTTGCTTACATCATCGACGCTACCGCAGCACCTGTTTGCATCCTGGCACCCATCTCCTCCTGGGCAGCAGCTGTTTCCAGCTACATTCCGGAAGGTTATGACATCAACGGTTTCCAGATGTTCATGCAGGCAATTCCCTACAACTTCTACGCAATCCTGACCCTCGTTATGGTATTCGTTACCTCTTACTTCCTCTTCGACTTTGGTAAGATGAAGAAGCACGAGCTGGCAGCTGCAAACGGCGACCTGTTCTTCGGCTCCAATGACGAATATGCAGACGCAAGCAAGGAAGTTGTTAAGGAAAAGGCTAAGGTTGCTGACCTGATCCTGCCCGTTCTGGTTCTGATCGTATCTGCAATCTTCGCAATGATCGTCACCGGTTACAAGAACGGTGCTACCACTGTTGTTGACGCATTTGCAAACTGCTCCGCAACGTTGAGCCTTGTATTTGCAACCTTCGTCACCATCATCTTCATGGCAATCCTCTACCTGCCCCGCAAGATCGTCTCCTTCGACTTCTTTGCTGAGTCCATCGTAGACGGCTTCAAGGTTATGGTTCCCTCCGTATCCGTTCTGATCCTTGCTTGGACCCTGAAGGGTTTGGTCGATCAGCTTGACGTTGCAACCTATGTTAACACTCTGTTCAAGGCTAACAGCGGTCTTGCAAGCTTCATGCCCATGCTGATGTTCCTGGTTGCTTGCTTCCTTGGTTTCTCCACCGGTACTTCCTGGGGCACCATGGGTATCCTGATCCCCGTTGCAGTTCCCATGTTCTATGAGAACCCCCAGATGATGATCATCGCAATTGCTGCAATCCTTGCAGGTTCCGTCTGCGGCGACCACATCTCTCCCATCTCCGATACCACCATCATGTCCTCTGCAGGTGCACAGTGCAACCACTTGAACCACGTCGGCACCCAGATGCAGTATGCAATGGTTATGATCGTCATTTCCGCAGTGATGTACCTGATCTCCGGTTTCGTACCCCAGTGGCAGATCACCCTGCCCCTTGGCATCGTGCTGACCGTTGTCGTCCTGTTCGTCCTTCGCGCTATCTCCAACAAGAAGGATGCTAAGGCAGCAGACGCTGAATAATCGGCATGAAAAAACTCATTGATGTACCGTATCTGGACCAGAGTGAAGACGCGCCCACCGGGTGCGAGGCTGTCAGCACCGTGATGCTGCTGCAGTATCTGGGCTATGATACCAACATTCAGGACTTCATCGATCACGATCTGCCCCGCGGCGATTTTGAAACCATCGATGGAGAACTGTACGCACCCAATCCCAACGATGTGTTTGTGGGCGATCCCTACGGCGCGGATGCAATGGGCTGCTATGCACCTGTGCTGACGAGCCTGCTGGATCAAAAGATCGGCGATAAGTACGTAGTGACCAACGAGACAGGCACCGGCATCGATGCGCTTTGCAAAAAGTACATTGATCAGGACATGCCCGTTCTGCTTTGGATCACCATCAACCTTCGACCCTATATCGAAGGTCCGTCCTGGAAGCTGATCGGATCGGGTGAGACTTTCACCTGGCGCTCCAACGAACATTGCCTCCTGCTGGTGGGCTACGACGATGAACATTTCATCTTCAATGACCCCTGGGAAAATCGCGGTGTTATCGCCTGCGAAAAGGAGATCTGCCGCATCCGTCATGCAGAGCAGTACTCCATGGCAGTGGGTATCCAAAAGCGTGCGTAATGTGTAAAAAGAAAAGGAACCAACTTCTGGTTGGTTCCTTTTTTGTTTGGATATAAGAAAAACATCATCGTAGGGAACAGGCCATGCCTGTTCCGACAACGCAGGGTGAAAAACAAACGCTTGCGGTCGAGGTATGACCTCGACCCTACATGCAGATGATGTGAACCTCAACGGATATATCCCGTTTTTTGCAGTGCTCGATCACATACTTTGTGCCGCGTGATTTACCATCCCAAAAGGCAACGACAAGGTCTGCTTGCTCAATGATGGTGATGTTGCGCTTCAAAGGGGCATTGCGCCCGAAGGATGCGTAGTCGGGCAGATATTCGATCAACTGCAAATTCTGTGAATTGGCATACTCACGGGCGCAGGAATCGATGCCCTTTGCACCGCCTGAAATAATGACGGTAGTTTCTCGAGGCAGATAATCCTGCAGGTTTTCGATTTGCAGATTGCGTGATCCGATAACGGCGACTTTCATATGTGTATCTCCAAAAGTTTTGTGAATATACGGTATATCTATCTGCAACATTCTAACACATAACAGCCATATTATGAATACATCATATAGCTGAATTGGAGTGTTTTTCATGGCTGTAAAGAGTGTGTCCATTCGAATTGAGGAAGAAATGCTGGAGAAAATTGGATATGTGGCAGATTACGAAGGACGTTCTGTGAATAGTCATGTTCTCGTGTTGATTCGGGAGAGCATCCAAAAGTTTGAAGAAGAACATGGAACGATAGAAGGTTCCATTATGCCCGATTCCAATGTAAAACCTACCAGAAAGTGAATAAAAAATGCGGCTGTTTTACAGCCGTTTTTTTGTAGGGGTCGACGCCCTCGTCGACCCGTGTGCGATAGCAATTATCAAATTGACAACAAACTTTCATAATGCGATAATAAATTCAACAAAAGCCGTAATGGCAAACACAAGGAGCGTACTTATGGATATCCGCGAAAAGATCGAAGAATTGGTATCAAAAATCAAAGCCGACAAAAACTTTGCCGCAAAGTTTCAGAAAGATCCCATCAAGGCAGCGGAAGAAGTACTTGGTTTAGACCTGCCCGATGAACTGATCAAACAGATCGTTGAAGGCGTCAAGGCAAAGATCAAGCTGGGCGAACTGAGCGACATCACAGACAAACTGGGCGGTCTGTTCAAAAAATAAGATGTAGGGGCGTGCATTGCACGCCCGTTTTTTAATCTTGTGAAGTGTATGCAAACATGCTAAAATAAAAGCAATGTGAACGGAAAAAACGGGATTTCTCTGCAAAATGGGGAATACGTGTACGCAAAATCAAACATCGGAGGCTTATTTTATGCAGAACAAACACAAAAAACTGACTTTTGCTATTTACGTCGGCAACCGTGGCTTCATGCCTGCGGAGCTGCTGCACGACGGCCGAGAAGAAATGAAGCAGGCGGTGGAAGCTGCAGGCTACAACTACATCATCATGGATGAAGATGCTACCCGCTACGGCGCAGTGGAGACCCGTGACGAAGGTCTTGTCTACAAGGCATGGTTGAAAGAGCACGAAGGTGAATACGACGGTGTGATCTGCTGCCAGCCCATTTTCATCGATGAGATCGGCGCAGCTACCGCTTTGCAGGATGCAGGCGTACCCATCCTGATGCAGGCATATCCCGATGAGATCGGTAAGATGGACTTCGCACACCGCCGCGATGCATTCTGCGGCAAGTTCTCCGTCACCGACGTTTTCACCCAGTACGGTATTCCCTTCACCGTCATGAAACCCCATGTGGTGCACCCCCTGAGCGATGCATTTAAGAAGAATCTGCATGACTTCGCAGCCATCTGCCGTGTGGTCAACGGCATGAAGCGCTTCAACCTTGGCTGCATCGGCGCCCGTACCACCGCGTTCAAGACCGTCCGATTTGACGAGACCACTCTGCAGGGCTACGGCATCAACGTGGAAAGCTTTGACCTTTCCGAACTGATCTTCGAAGTTGGAAAGCTGGCTGACGACGATGCAAAGGTCGTGGCAAAGAAGGAAGTGCTTGCAAACTACACCGATTTTTCTATCGTGCCCGCTGAAAACTTCACTACCCTTGCAAAGATCAGCTGCGTCATCGACCAGTATATCGAAACCTATCACCTTGACGCCATCACCCTTCGCTGCTGGAACGAGATGGAGACCATCCTTCGCGTCTGCCCCTGCGTGCTGCTGTCCGAACTCAACGACCGCGGCATCGTGGCTTCCTGCGAGATCGACCTTTGCAGCGCCATCACCATGCGCGCCATGATGCTGGCAAGTGACGAGGCCACCGCATGCCTTGACTGGAACAACAACTACGGCGAAGACGAGAACAAGGTCATCCTCTTCCACTGCGGTCCCGTTGCACAGTGCCTGATGGCAGGTAAGGGTCAGGTCACCGAGCATAAGATGTTCGCAAAGAACGATCCCGGTTCCGGCTGGGGCTGCAATGAAGGTCGCATCGCCGCATTCCCCATGACCTTGGTAGAAATGACCACCGACTTGGATATCAAGATGACTTCCAATGTGGAATACAAGACCAACGC
>JAGBGW010000304.1 GCA_017935825.1 Clostridia bacterium | reverse complement strand
ACCAACCGTGCGGATATCCTTGACCCCGCACTGCTTCGTCCCGGTCGCTTCGACCGACAGATCACCGTGGGTTACCCCGATGTGAAGGGCCGTGAGGAAATTCTGCGCGTCCATGCAAAGAATAAGCCTTTAGAAGACGACGTAAAGCTGGATGTTCTTGCCAAGATGACCCCCTGGAATACCGGTGCGGATCTTGAGAATATCTTAAACGAAGCTGCGATCCTTGCAGCACGCAAGAAGAAGACTACCATCGGCATGACCGAGATCACTGAAGCTGTACAGCGTGTGGAACTGGGTCCGGAAAAGAAATCCCGCAAGGTCACCGAGCAGGACCGCCGTCTTGTGGCATTCCACGAGGCAGGTCACGCCATTGTTGCCTTCCATCTTGAACACTGCGACCCCGTACAGGAAGTTTCCATCATCCCCAGAGGCTCTGCAGGCGGCTACACCCAGACTCTGCCCAATGAAGATACCAGCTTCATGTCCCGTGCCAAGATGGTCGATCGTATCACCATGGCAATGGGCGGCAATGCTGCAGAAGAACTGGTCAACGGCGACGTCACCACAGGCGCTGTGGGCGATTTGAAAATGGCGACCCAACTTGCAAGAAGCATGGTCACCGAGTACGGCATGAGCCCCGTCATCGGTCATATGTACCTTGGCAGCGAACAGGAAGTGTTCATCGGCCGCGACTTCTCCCAGCAGGTCAACTACTCCAATGAAGTTGCCGCTGTCATTGATGAGGAAGTCAGAAAGATTCTGGAACACGGCTATCGCGATGCAAAGACCATTCTGACAAACGACTTTGCAAAGCTGCATCAGCTGGCAGAATACCTGCTTGATCGTGAAAAGATCACAGGCGAGGAATTCGAGGCTGTCATGCGCGGCCAGATGCTGGCAGAGGAAGAAATCGTCGAAGAAGAGACCTTCCAGGAAGAATCCACCCAGCCGACCGACGAAACCTAAAATGCAAGAAGAAACAGGTTGATTGCAAAAATCAGCCTGTTTTTTTGTCTAAAATCAAAAATTTTGCAAGAAAATGCAAAAAGGTGTTGACAAAACTACTTTAAAACGTTAAAGTATGTCCTGTAACTACATAGCGACAGATGAAGTTCTCGGAAAAAAGACGAACGTCTGCCCAAGGCGTAAAACGCACAGGCGTCCCTTGTGGGGCATAGACCGAGGATGGATGTGACTCCGGAGAATCCTGCTATCAGGTACCGAAGGTGCAAGGCGAAAGGACTTTCGCTGAATCTCTCAGGTAAAAGGACGGAGATGCGACAAGAGATTGTATCTTGTGTGCATTTTTGTGTGTTCTCATGCGGAGCAGATTCCATTCATCTGCTCCGCTTTTAATTTTGGAAGGAGTTATCGTCCCCATGTTTGCATCCTTTGAATCCTGGCTTTATCCCATCGTGTGTAAAGTCAACGAGTACCTGTCCAGCTACATCCTCATCGTCCTTCTGATCGGCGTCGGTCTTTGGTACACCATCAAGACCCGTTTCGTTCAGATCCGCTACTTTGGCGAAGGTATGAAGAAAGTCTTCGGCAACATCAAGCTTCGCGGTGACAAGCAGGAAAAGGGCATGAGCTCTTTCCAGGCACTGGCCACTGCAATCGCAGCACAGGTCGGTACCGGTAACATCGTCGGTGCTTCCGGCGCAATCCTCACCGGTGGTCCCGGTGCAATCTTCTGGATGTGGGTCATCGCATTCCTTGGCATGGCTACCATCTATGCAGAAGCCACTCTGGCACAGAAGACCCGTATCGTGGATGCAGATGGCAACGTTCACGGCGGTCCCGTTTACTACATCACCACTGCTTTTAAGGGTAAGTTCGGTAAGTTCCTTGCAGGCTTCTTTGCAGTAGCAATCATCCTTGCGCTTGGCTTCATGGGCTGCATGGTACAGTCCAACTCCATCGGTTCCACCATGGAAACCGCATTCGGCATCCCTGCAATCGTTGTGGGTATCGTGCTGGTTGCAATCTGCGCATTCATCTTCATCGGCGGCATGCAGCGTCTTGCATCCACCACTGAAAAGATCGTTCCCGTCATGGCAAGCCTGTTCCTTCTGGGCGCACTGATCGTACTGATCGTCCGCATTAAGTACATCCCCCAGACCTTCGGCATGATCTTCCGTTACGCATTCCAGCCCCAGGCAATCATCGGCGGTGCAGTTGGTGTTGCAATCAAGACCGCAATTTCTCAGGGCGCAAAGCGCGGCCTGTTCTCCAACGAAGCCGGTATGGGTTCTACTCCCCACGCACATGCACAGGCAAACGTTGACCATCCCCACGAACAGGGCGTGGTCGCAATGATCGGTGTTTTCATCGATACCTTCGTTGTTCTCACTCTTAACGCACTTGTTATCATCTCCACCCTGTATACCCCCGGTGGTCCCCTTGCAGACTGCGGCGCAGCTGCAGCAAGCACTGTTATCACCAAGGCAAACCTTGCCCAGACCGCATTCGGTACCGTCTTTGGCGAAAAGTTCGGCGCAATCTTCGTTGCAGTCTGCCTGTTCTTCTTCGCATTCTCCACCATCCTTTCCTGGAACATGTTTGGTAAGATCAACGTGGCATATCTGTTCGGCAAGAAGAATGCAAAGCGCAGCAACCTTGTCTACATGATCATCGCCATCGTCTTCATCTTCCTTGGCACCCTGATGTCCAACGACCTTGTTTGGGAGCTGACCGACGCATTCAACTACCTGATGGTTATCCCCAACGCCCTGGCACTGTTTGCACTGACCAAGATGGTGGTTGCCTCCGTCAAGGAACGCGATGCAAAGTAATCTACGCCAACCCACTTCCGAAATAACTCCTCACTCTTGTTTCGGAAGATGAAACCCTTCAGCTCCCCGTATTGCAGCAGACTGCGGTGCGGGGAGTTTTTGTTTTGGATGAATTGCGCTTGTCAACCTGCATTGAATAGGAAACACCGACAACCTTTGCCGCCTGCAAACGCAATTCCAACAAAAAAAGGCACACACCGCAATGGATGTGTGCCTTTGGTTTTACACTTGGAAATCAGTCGAGGGGATGCTTGGAAACCTGTTTTTTCAGCACCGTCATGGAAAGCACTGCGCCCACAAGCTGGGTCGCTGCCACGAAGAAGAAGCCGATCATAAGACCCTGCAGGTTTACCTCGCCTGCAGCGGACTTGCCAAACCAGCCCACCACCTGCGGTCCCAGCGTCATGCCGATGCCGTAGATCGCCTGGAAGAAGCCCATTGCCGTGGCGCGCTTGGAAGGATCGATGTTCAGGATTGCCACGCCCATCATCATGCTGGTTGCACAGCCGCGCACAAAGCCGAAGATAAACTGTGCAATGTAGAACAGGTAAATGTTGTGGATAAAGGGCACAAGGCAGGTGTAAGCCGCCGATACGATGAAGACGATCAGCATGGATCGATCAAAACCGCCCAACTTCTTTGCAATGTTGCTGGACATGGGCGCCGCAAAAATCGCGGGCAGCGTCACCAGAGTGGTCATGATGCCAAGCTGAGAGGAGGTCGCCGCAGCATTTGCCGTTGCAAAGTCGGGGGTGAAGCCGTAAACGGTTGCAAAGGAGCAGAACTGGGTCAAAATCGCCAGCGTGGATGCGATCAGCAGCATGGGGTCTTTTGCCACACGCAGCAGCTCCACGATCTTTACAGGCTTTTCGGGGAAGGATTCCTTTTCCTGATCTTTAATAAAGAAGGAAATCACCACACCTGCCGCCGCCACAGCCACCGCAAGATAGAAGGAACCTGCATAGGAACCGGTCCAGTCGGGCAGGAAGCCGCCAAGCAGCGTCGCCACCATCTGGCCGCCGAAGTTGAAGGAGTTGGCAATGCCGATGGCCTTGGTGGCGGCCGCCTTGTCATAGTAGCTGGAGTACAGGATGGAGAACGGTACCCACGTTGCAGCAGTCAGACCTGCAAGACCACGGAAGATCAGCGCGCAGGTGGGGTTGGGGAACAGCACCAGACCCAGAGCGCTGACGCCGCTTGCCACAAGACCGATGGTCACGAACAGTTTTCTGCTCTTGATCTTGTCGGACAGAATGCCGATCGGGATGCGCAGACACATCTGCACAAAACCGTAGCTTGCAATGATCGTGCCTGCCATCTGCGTGGAGGAGAAATCCGCAATGTACATGCGGAAGATGGATTGATACGAGTACAGCGAAAACCAGAACAGTGCCACCAGCACCAAAAACAACGGAATTCGCTTGCCTTTAGGGAACATAAACCTACCTCTTTCTTATAAAATATTGAAAAGCATTCCGCTTTTTATTCCTTCCTTATCATTTTACACCATTGGAAAAATCATACAAGAACTTTCTCCATATTTGTCTGCAAAGAGACACCACCGCCAAACTCCGTAGAGACGCATACCCCAAGGGCACGCGATCACGATGCGCCCGCCGTTGTTATGTTTATATCATTGCAAAGCGTGATCCGATATCGGCAAGGGAGAAAGAAAAAACGTTTGCGGAACACGCATGGCGTGTTCCCTACAAACGCAAGTATCCTCCTACAACCGTCATCCTGAGCAAAGCCGAAGGAACTGAAACGTTTGATTTCTATCTTTGCAATGCTATAATCTCTGACACACAGATTTTAGAAAACAAGGCTTCCCCTTGAGGGGAAGCTGTCACGAAGTGACTGATGAGGTGGCAGAGCAGAGGTAACAGGTGCGCCAGACCTCCATCCACCTCATCCGTCAGTTGACACTGACACCTTCCCCTCAAGGGGAAGGCTTGCAATAACATTTCCTTTTGCAGAAATAAAAAACAGCGTCCGATTCACATCGAACGCTTTTAGTGATTTTTACTTTTCAAATGCAGTACCAAATGCTGCACCATGCGAATGTCATCTTCATCCAATCCATCAATGCTGATGGTTGCATCGCTTTGCAATCCCAAAAGATAGTCGGTCGATACGCCGAACAATCGCGATAATTCAACCACATACTGCGTGGATGGAACGGAAATCCCCATCTCCCAGGCATTGACACTGGATCGGGTGATGCCCAGCTTCTTGGCAAGCTGTGCCTGCGAAAGTTTTCTGTTTTCCCGAAGACTCCTGATCCGATCTGCAACCATGCTCCACACCTCTTGTATTGTATAGATGTAGAGTAAACCATATTACAAGATATTTCATTGTCAATATGATGTTTTAAATTGACAAATGATATCAGGAATTGTATCATTTTGATAAAGAATCTTGTCAGTGCAGACAAGAATGATAGGAGGAATATTGT
>JAGBGW010000303.1 GCA_017935825.1 Clostridia bacterium | reverse complement strand
TTGCAACACCTGCGATGTTGCCGGAACCGACGATTGCAGCTACAGAAGTCATTGCAGCCTGGAAGGGAGTGATGTCGCCAACTGCGGTGTCGCCATTGTCTTCCTTGACCTTCTTGAAGGCCTTGCCGACGGTCTGGCGAAACAGGAAGCCGAAGTTTTTCACCTGGAAGAAACCAAGACGAACGGTAAAGTAGATACCGACTGCGGCGATCAGGCAGATCATGATGGGACCCCACACGATGCCGTTGATAAAGTCGTTTACAGAGATGAGAATATCCATGTAAATCCTCCTGAAAAAGTATTGCGGATTGCAGACTTGTTCTATACACATTCATACTAAAACAAGTATGATGCAATTGCAAGGTCAACAATTCTATTTTAATAGAAAATAAAACGGATGCAAACTGCAAAATATGCGAAATTCACAGCACCTTTTGCAAGTTTTTGGGAAGAAGCTGTTAAAAAAGAAGACAAAAGAGAGCAGAACGTGCTGCTCTCTTACCATGTTTTATCTGGGATGGCGCATCCGTGCATCGGGAAGCGGCGCAAAACCTGTGTGGGGCTTTGCCTGATACCAGTAAGCCACGGTGGACATGTCGTCCTGACGCTCAAACAGACCGCCGTGATAGACACCGATCTGCTGAATGGTCAGCTTCAGGTCTTCTTCAAAGCGGATGGGGTCCATCACATGCCAGCGGTAGAAACTTCTCATGGGCGGAACGTCGCGGTTGTGGTAGCGGTTGGTGACAGCGGTATCCTTGTCCTTGTAGAAGGGATAGCCAAGATAAAGACCGTTGAAGTTGGTCTCGATGCAGTCGCCCTTTTCGTCATGGGTTGCAAAACTCCATGCGCCGCCGAAGTAGTCTTCCTCGCCCGTACCGCAGATGGTGGGGAAGTCCGTCTCGCCGTCAAGGTAGAATTTGAATTCGCCTTCGCCCCACCAGTAGCGCTCCAAGGTCTGCAGGCACATGAAGGTGCCGATGTACTGACCGGGACCTTCGATGTTGTCCACCACCACATAGTCGCGGCCAAGCTCAGTCAATCTCTCTCTTCGGAACTGGGCATGGAAATATCCCATGTTCTCGGGCATCTGATCATAGAGCGTATAGTCGATCTGATAGAAAAAGCTGCTGATCTCGTTGGGATGCTGATTTTCCAGCGTGATCTTTGCGCCGGTTTTGAAAGGCATCTGGAAGAAGCAGTTCATACCGCGCAGGGGATTTACGTTCACAAGCGCGGAATTGACGGTGTAGCTTTCGCCAAAGCCAAGGCAGAAGAAGTCGCCAAGGGGCACTTCCACGCTGGGATTTTCATTGCCGTCCCAATAAATGCGCAGCACAAGGTCGCGCAACACATAGCGGTCCTGGGGCGTGGTCTGGTCGCGGACGGTCATCCACATGTGGGTGATGATGCCGCTGCCTTCGATTTCACCAAGCACAA
Source organism: Clostridia bacterium (assembly GCA_017935825.1). GTDB lineage: Bacteria > Bacillota > Clostridia > Christensenellales > Maliibacteriaceae > RGIG9107. The sequence continues at coordinate 1,930 of JAGBGW010000303.1, read as the reverse complement.
CCGTTTCGCCGCTTGGGATATGACGCAGACAGGGGGAACCCTTTCTGCCCACACCAAGGTTGCTGGCAGCTTTGCCGCCGCCGCCCTTTTCACCACGGGGATTTTCCGCATTGATGGCGCGGGATTGGCCTTTAACGATCAACGGCATGGTGCCGCAAGGCGGGAAATAAGAAAACATACTTGTCCCTCCGAACATACGAAATAAGTTGTTTTTATCATACAATAAAGATTTGATGTGTGCAATGTGAAAGAGAATAAAAAAGCCTCCCTTACGCTTAAGGGAGGTGGCAAAAATCTCTGATTTTTGACGGAGGGATTATTTTTGAATAAATGTGAGGATCTCCTGCTTCGATGCAAACGCAAGGAGCTGTTGCTTTTCATTGGGCAAGGTCTCATCCGTCACCGCTTCCAAAAGGAAAGAAAGCATGTCGCCGATCTGCCTGCCCTTTAATCCCAGTGCCATCAGATCGCGGCCGTTGATGTCAAGATCGCTTGTCTTGATGCAGGCGTTTTCTGCTTTCAGTTCTTTGATGAGAACTTCGATCTTTTCAAGCCGTGCAATGCGCTCGGTGCAGAACGCTTCGTTATGTCCAAGTGCATCTGCTTTTTGGATAGAAATCCAAAGCGGCACTTCCTCGTAGGAGAATCTTCGAAGAAGACGCTTTACTGCAGGACGCTGCGCAGGTACGCGGTCATCGTGATGGGTAATTAGCTTTGCAACAAGCTCAATGGTGGCATTGTCCGCCCGAAGCCGCTGCAAAATCTCCTTTGCCATCTGCGCACCAATTGCAGGATGCTTGTAAAAGTGCATCATGCCATCTTCTGCCCACGCAGCGGTTTGCGGCTTTGCGATGTCATGCAAAAATGCCGCCATGCGAAGGGGCAGGACAGGTTCGGTATGGCGCACCACTTCCAGCGTGTGACCGTACACGTCAAAGGCGTGATGGCGGTTGTGCTGATCAAAACCCACACAGGGGAGGATTTCGGGGATGAACACACCGATCACGTCAGGATAATCACGCAGCACTTCCGCCGCATTTTTGCCGATCAGAAGCTTGGTGAACTCGGCGTAAATCCGCTCGGCAGAGACATGGGAAAGGGTGTCTTTCTGTGCATGGATTGCAATATCGGTATCACCATCAATAGCAAACCCCAGCTTTGCGGCAAAGCGCAGCGCACGCAGAATGCGCAGTGCATCTTCGTCAAAGCGCTTCTTCGCTTCGCCAACACAGCGGATGCATTGCTTTTGCAAATCGTTCTGTCCGCCGAAGGGATCGATCAGCCCACGGGTGGGGCTGTACGCCATGGCATTGACGGTAAAATCGCGGCGGGAGAGGTCCTCTTCCAGATTCCGCGTAAACGTCACTTGTGTTGGATGACGGTGATCTTCGTACTCGCCGTCGATGCGATAGGTGGTGATCTCCAAAGGCTCACGGTCGATGACCACCGTCACCGTGCCGTGCTGTAAACCTGTTTCGATCACATGGAAGCCTGAAAAACAAGCCTTGGTTTCTTCGGGCAGTGCGCTTGTGGTGATGTCAAAATCATTTGCCTGCATGCCCATCAGGTGATCGCGGACACAGCCGCCCACAAGAAACGCCTCGTAACCTGCGCTTTCCAAAATATCCAGTGCCTGCTTTACCGCGCGGGGGAGGATCATTTCTGTCATACAGATTCCTCCTTGTCGGCAAAGCTCAGCGTGATAGTCTTGCCATCATGTCCGCATTCTACACCGGGGAAAATCTCTTCAATGGCAGGAATGTCCAGTTCAGGCTCGGGAAGAGACGGTGAAAAGTGGGTCAGCCAAAGCCGCTTGGCATTTGCCCTTGCGGCCACTTTTGCAGCCTCGGGGAAGGTCATATGACCCGTGGCAAGAGCCTTGCCTCGCTTTTCATTGGTGCCGTACATGCCCTCCAATACCATCAGGTCC
>JAGBGW010000302.1 GCA_017935825.1 Clostridia bacterium | reverse complement strand
GAGGAATAAAAATATGGCAGCTATCAATATCACCAAAGAAAACTTCGAACAGGAAGTGCTTCAATCCGATCGTCCCGTGCTGGTGGACTTCTGGGCATCCTGGTGCGGTCCCTGCCGCATGGTAGGTCCCATCGTGGAGGAGATCGCAGAAGAATATCCCCAATACAAGGTAGTCAAAGTCAATGTGGATGAACAACAGGATCTTGCCGTCCGTTTTGGCGTGATGTCCATCCCCACGCTGCTGGTGTTCAACGGCGGTCAGCTTGTCAAGCAATCCATCGGTGCAAGACCCAAGGCACAGATTCTGGCACTGCTGGAAAATTAAACAGAAAGCAAAAAAAAGACTCCATATGGAGTATTTTTTTATGCCGTCCTTCTATCACAGTTCAAGCAATTCTTCCAGTTTTTGATGATCCAGTACGGTAATGGTACCGCGGGTAAGGGCGACCATGCCCTCGTTTTGAAAATATTTCAGCATGCGGGTGACAACCTCACGGGCGGTTCCCATATGATTGGCGATGTTTTCATGGGTGATCTTCAGCTGATCGGTGCCTTCCACAGAGCATTCTTCCAAAAGAAAATCTGCAAGGCGCTTGTCGAAGCTGCGCCACATGATCTGCTCAATGAGCCACATCACATCCGTAAAACGCGTTGCCATCAGATCATTGGTATAGTTGGCAACAGGCGCGGAAGTTTCCTTCAGCTCACGAAAATATACAGGCGGAATGATCCAGATTTTGGAATCCTTCTGCGCGGTGATGGTCACATCAAACTGGAGATTGCGCATGATGCAGGCGGCTGTAAACAGACAAATATCCCGATCGAAGAGTCGATACAGCGTGATCTCACGACCATCTTCCGAGGTCATATGGGCGCGAAACTGCCCCTCGTGCACGATCACAAGACCGAGGCAATCCGCATTGCCATCGTGCAGCACAGTGCCTTTTTTCACTTCCCGATATTGGGTCACGGCAAGCAGTTTCTTTTGCTGTTCCGCCGTCAGTTTTTCAAATACGGGAAAATATTCTGCCAAGGACATCACATACACCCTCTTTTTTCATACAAGTTGCTCTTATTATAATCTTCCCCGGCAGCTTTGTCACGATTGGATGCAAAATAATATGCTAAGCAAATAGCGTGATCTGTGATCACGCTTTTGTGCCGACCGGCAAGGATGACGATCCCTATTGCCTTTCCAAAATTACACCATCCTGCAAGCCCGAAAGAAAGACTTCTTTGGAAGACAATTCACCGTCAAAGATAAGACCTTCTTGTGTTACATCAAAGCAATATTGCAGTTTACCGTCGTCAGTATGCAGAACCAACTGCTCCTGTGTCTGCACATAGGTGCCGTAACCGAAATAACTGCTGGCAGGTGAGAAGGTCATGGTAAATTCACCCGAATCGTACAGACACACGGCGGCAGATTCCATCATGGATTCCCCTTCAAAGCGGTACGCTGCAATCAACTCGCCCTTGGGGAAGGTGTTATCGGGATTCATTTCGGCACAGATGTAGGCATCGAAGGTATCACATGCTGCAACGCTCTGCCGATTGACCGCAACGGACAGCAGCCAGCCTGCCATCATCTCATCCCCTTGGGTGGGTGCGATGCGGCAGATGCGGATATCCATGGCGCCGTCTTCCACCACCACGTCTTCCACCATGTGGGAAATGGAAGAGGAAGGTTCTTCGATGTAGACCAAAAACAATGTGCTTTCGCGGAAGAAATCGTCGTTATACCCTGCGCACTGTTCATCGAAGGATGGATGTTCATTGAAGGCTTCGTCGGTGGAAAATTCCCCATCCAGTGCACGGATGAAATCCTCCAGTTCCTTCTCGCTTTCAATCTTAAACAGAGGACAAAGTTTTTCCACGTTGCCGTAGCGGCGGGGCAGATGCGCATTTTCCGACAGCATGCAGAGCGTCTCATACCCCACGTCCGAAGTGCCGATGAATGCAACGTCCACATATCGTGAAATGGAGCCCGACACTTCCAGGTCTTCCATGCGCACCAGTGCCGCACCGTCGTCCAGTGCCAGCAGCACAAGTCCATCACTTTGTACAAGCCGCGCCTGATAGAGGATCTGTCCTGCATCGCTTTGCTCAGTCTGTTGGATCAAAATCGTGCCCGAATACAGTTGGTTTTCCCCATCGTACACAACGAAATCCACTTCCGCTTCCTTCGTAGCCTGGGGGAAATCGGGACTCCAGCCAAGAATGGAGTCGCCGTAGAAGGTCAGATGCTTGCCCTGCGGCTGGTCTTCTTCGTAAAGATTCCACAGCATGCCATCCGAGCAGGATGCTTCAATGTGGGTATGTGGCATGGTGGCATCAAAGGAAAACACGTAATGCCATGTGGCGGACATCATGGGAGAAAACGCCCAGTCCACGGTGTCGCCGTAGGTTTGCTCACACTCGCCCTTGGGATCGGTGAGGAAACAAACGCAAAGTACGATACACAGCACAACGCAAAGCGCAATGAGACAGAACTTAGGCTTTTTGTAATGCAAAACGCTCTTTATGCGTGTTTTGATGTTGCTCTGCCCGAAGGCAAGCGGACAGACAAGGCGGCGGGATTTGGGTGCAGCGCAGTTAAGAAGGGCTTGGGCGTAATCCGCACGGTTTGCCGCATCCATATTTTTGACCACAGCTTCATCACAGGCAAGTTCCATATCACGGCAGAACAGATGATAACAAAGCCACACAAGCGGATTGAACCAATGGACACATAAAATCAAATAGCCCAGTATTTTCCTTCGATGGTCTCCGCGCCGAATATGTTCGTTTTCATGCGCCGTGATATGGGTCGTATCTGTTGCGCTCAAATCATACGGCAGATAAATTTTCGGTCGAAAGAAACCGAACACAAAAGGAAATCTTATCTTTTCCGACTGAAAAAGTTTGTCCTGCAGACATACTGCATCCGCAACACGGCGCTTTAAAGAAAGCGAACTGATCAAAAGCCACAGCAGCAATGCCGCAATGCCGACCAGCCAAAGTATCGCACCGATGGGAATCCAGATTTGCAGAGGGTTCATGCTTGCACCTGCCTGCGGCGTGAAGCTTTCCATCACAATGGGATTGACCACGCGATTGACGGATTCCACGCCAAAGTTCACCATCGGCACGGGATGATAGGCGATATCCGGTGCAACGGGCTCAGCCACTGGGATCAGTGACAGTATGCTCTTTCGGGAAAATGGCAGCACCAGCCGCACGGCCGCAATTGCCCACACCCACGACCAAAGCCGCTTCGGCGCTTTTTTCAAAAACGGGCGCAAAACAAGGATCGCCAACAGCAGCCAGCTTGCCGTCAGGCTCATGTTGACGACTTTTAAAAAGACAGCGCTCACACGCTCTCCCCCTTTCGGAAATCATCGATCATCTTTTGAATCTCATCCGCTTCTTCCCTTGTCATGCGGCTTTTGGCAAAGGCGGCAACGAATGCAGGAAGGGAACCTTCAAAGGTCTTTTCCACCAGTTCGTCGATCTGGGATGCCTGCACGTCCTGTTTGGAAACAAGGGATGTAACGATGGAATTTTCATTCTTCAGTACACCGCGCTCGGACAGCCGCTTGATAACGGTATAGGTGGTGGTGGGCTTCCAGCCAAGCTGCTCTGCACAAAGTTCCACCAACGCGCGGGATTTGACGGGTTCATGCTCCCACAAAATCAGACAGAAGCGGTATTCACTTTCAAATACTTTGGGTGTATCCATTTCATTCCACCTCTCTAATGGATTAGAGTATGATTTTAGTCTAATCCATTAGAGTTAATGTGTCAAGCAGAACTTGCATACACTTTTACTTGCAGGATGAATTTTGTTTTGATAGAATAAATATAAGGATTTTCCGTAGCGTACACGGAACACAAATTTCATAAAAAAGAGGTCGCACTATGCAAAAACAAGATTCTCGTTATCAGAACTTCGTGCAGATCCTGCGCGAAGAACTTGTCCCTGCTATGGGCTGTACCGAGCCGATTGCCATCGCCTACGGCGCGGCAAAGGCGCGCGACGTTTTGGGCTGCCTGCCTGAAACGGTATTGGTGGAGGCAAGCGGCAACATCATTAAGAATGTAAAGAGCGTAGTCGTGCCCAACACGGGTGGTCTGGTCGGTATCGAGGCCTCTGCCGTGGCAGGCATTGTGGCAGGACGCGCTGACAAAGTACTGGAAGTCATCGCTGATGTCAGCGATGAGAAAAAGGCGGAACTTCGCACTTACCTTGACACCCACGAAGTCACTGTGCTTCCTCTTGAAAATGATGTGGTGTTTGACATCCTCATCACACTTCGTGCAGGTGACGATACCGTCCGTCTTGAAATCCGCGACTATCACACCAACATTACCCTGATTGAGAAAAACGGACAGGTCCTGCAGCAGGGCGGCGCCGTCAGCGACGTAACGGAGCTGGAAGGTCTTACCGACAGAAGCTGCATGTCCGTAGAAGCGGTGCTTGATTTCGCCGAGACCTGCGATCTGGACGACGTCCGCGACATGATCCAGACCCAGATCGACTACAACTACGCCATCGCCATGGAAGGCATGATGAATGAATGGGGCGCAAACGTGGGCAAGGTATTCCGTGACCTGTACGGCACCGATATTAAACTTCGTGCTCGCTACATGGCAGCGGCAGGTAGTGATGCCCGCATGAGCGGCTGCGAGATGCCCGTCATCATCGTATCGGGCAGCGGCAATCAGGGCATTACCGCATCGGTTCCTGTCATAGAATACGCAAAGGAACTTGGCGTTTCCGACGACAAGATGCTTCGTGCAGTGCTTCTTTCCGACCTTCTGACGATCCACTTGAAGACCGGTATCGGCCGCCTGAGCGCTTATTGCGGCGCGGTTTCTGCAGGCTGCGCGGCAGGCGCTGCCATCGCCTATCTGCACGGCGACGGTCTGGACGGCGTGGAAAAGACGCTGGTCAACTCCCTTGCCACGGTTTCGGGCATGGTATGCGACGGCGCTAAACCCTCCTGTGCTGCAAAGATCTCCTCTTCCGTGGATGCAGGTATCCTGGGCTGGCAGATGTACCGCGCAGGACAGCAGTTCCATGACGGCGAAGGCATCGTCTCCGAAGGTGTGGAACACATGATCGACAACGTAGGCCGCTTGGGTCGCCTTGGCATGCGTGAGACCGATCGTGAAATCATTCGTATCATGACCAATCAGCCTGCGGAGTGATCCGCAGGGCCGGTTGGCTCGGATAAAACCATCTTAGGTGTTTATGTTTTTTAATTTTTAAAGAAAGTAAACAGCTCAAATTTTATTAAGTAAGGAGAAATACAAGATGGCAAAAATTTTCAAATCTCTCCCCTTCAAGCTTCTGCTTGGTCTGATCATCGGTATCGTGGTCGGTCTTGTGGCAAATGAAGCTGTGATGACCGTGATCGTGTCCGTCAAGTACGTACTGGGTCAGGTGATCACCTTCTGCATCCCGTTGATCATCATCGGCTTTATCGCCCCCTCCATCACAAAGCTTGGCTCCAATGCTTCCCGTATGCTGGTGGTTGCACTGATTCTGGCATATTGTTCCTCCATCCTTGCGGCATTCATGTCCATGGGTGCAGGCTATGCGATCATCCCCCATCTGAACATCGTAAGCTCCGTCGATGCACTCAAGGAACTGCCTGCAGTTGCATTCCAGCTGGATATCCCCCAGATCATGCCCGTGATGAGCGCGCTGGTGCTTTCCATCCTGCTTGGTCTTGCAGCAGTATGGACCAAGGCTAAGACCTTCATCAACATCCTTGACGAGTTCCAGAAGATCGTTCTGCAGATCGTCTCCAAGGTGGTCATCCCGATCCTGCCCTTCTTCATCGCACTGACCTTCTGCGGTCTTGCCTATGACGGCACCCTCACCGGTCAGCTGCCCGTATTCCTTGCAGTCATCGGCATCGTCATCGTCGGTCACTTCATCTGGATGGCAGTGCTCTACGGCGTAGCAGGTGCATACAGCAAAAACAGCCCTCTGGAAGTTATCCGCTACTATGGCCCCGCATACATCACCGCAGTTGGCACCATGTCCTCTGCAGCCACCCTTTCTGTTGCGCTGACCTGCGCACATAAGAGCCCCGTGCTTCGCAAAGACATGGTCGACTTCGGCGTACCGCTGTTTGCAAACATCCACCTTTGCGGCTCCGTTTTGACCGAGACCTTCTTCGTCATGGTGGTCTCCATGGTGCTCTACGGCAAGCTTCCGCCCATCGGTTCCATGGTACTGTTCTGCATGCTGCTGGGCGTATTCGCAATCGGTGCACCCGGCGTCCCCGGCGGTACGGTCATGGCATCCCTCGGTCTGATCTCCTCCGTGCTTCTGTTTGACGATGCAGGTCTGGGTCTTATGCTGACCATCTTCGCACTGCAGGATTCCTTCGGTACTGCATGCAACGTCACCGGCGACGGCGCACTGACCATGATCCTGACCGGTTATGCTGAACGTCACGGCATCAAGGAAGAAAAAATCGATTTTGAAATGTAATGTTTTCCTATAAAAAAGGGCGGCGATTTGCCGCTCTTTTTTAATTTGCACAAAATCGGTAAAACATGAAATTTTTTCATGCTTGGGGCAGCAAATATTTTGTACGCTATATATTGTGCAATTCACAACAATTTTAAAAAGAAAAAAATTTTTATCCATAACCTGCACTTGATTTATACATAAACCGATCTATAATGAATCTAAAGCGAACAAATCGACAGGATTTGTAACGCTGGATACAATCATAATCGGTCTCACAAGCATTCCAAAAACAAAGTTTTGGGGTGTTGTTTGTGTCTCCGTTTGTATTAAATTTTACTCAAAAAAGTGAGGAAATTTTTTATGAAACGATCGATTAAACTGAAAAAGACAAGTGCATTTTTGATCGCCATGGTCATGCTGCTTTGCGCAGTGCTGCCCATGATGATCTCCGACACGGCAAAGGCCGAGCCTGTGGTCTACACAAAAGACACAGACCCTTTCACCTTCAACAGCTGGCAGCGGGTCTTTGGCGAAAGCTGGACCGACAGTTCCTACACCGGCACTATCTGGACGGACAAGTCCGTCTTTACCGATGGCACCGCCCTGGATGAAGCGCTGGGCTATGACATCGGCATCAATATGGAAGATCAGGATTTCCTGGTGGCACTTTCTGCCATGTCTTCCAACAAGTCCATCACCGGCTATACGCATATCCCCACCGATACCATGCTGGTTTTGGACGTGTCCGGTTCCATGAAGAATTCCCAAAGTGCGGACGAACTGGTAGACGCAACCAACTCTGCGATCCGTCAGCTGCAGGCTGTCAACGAACACAACCGTGTAGGCGTGGTGCTGTATTCAGGCAACACGTCTTTGGGCAATTCCAACACGGGCACGGCAACGGTCCTGCTGCCCCTTGATCGCTATACCCAAACTGACAATCGCGGCAATGTGATCCACAACTATCTGGCAGTCAACAACGATGGTAATTATGTCTCTGTCGGCAGCAACGTCAAAAACGCAAATGGTGACACCATCCGTCAAAACGGTAAAAACGTTGCCGGCGGTACCTATATCCAAAACGGCATTTATCAGGCTATGGATCAAATGCTTGATGCCGATCCCATTATTCAGGACGGTCCCCAGCGCGGCACCACCCGCATCCCGATCATGGTACTGATGAGTGACGGTGCCCCCACCGCAGGCAACAGCGTCTATGCAGGCAATGCACAGGGCAATATGGGCACCTCCAACATGGGTAACGGCACAGAAACCACCGAGGGAGAATATGGCAACAAGGACCTGACGGAGATCGCTTTTGTCACCCAGCTGACGGCAGCCTATGCACAAGAGCGCATCGACGATCATTACGCCGCCACCACGCCGCTTTTCTACACCCTTGGTCTTGGCATCAATGCTTCCAACACCAATGCAATGAGCGTGCTCAACCCGAAAAATTCCTCTGATACCATCAATACTTACTGGAATTCTT
>JAGBGW010000301.1 GCA_017935825.1 Clostridia bacterium | reverse complement strand
TGCCCATCAGTTCCATGCCGGCTGCCAGATCCTTGATGTCCAGCACATCCGTGCGAAGAATGGGCTTGGGCAGATCGTCGCGAGGGTCGCGGCCGGGTTTCTGCAGTTCACGGATGATGTCTTTGAGCGTGGGTTCGCCAACATTCAGCTGTGCCGCAAGCGTTTTAATGCCCTGCTGCTCCACTCGCGACTGGAGGTCACCGAGCTTGCGCGCTTTGATATCGCTCAGTTCATAGCCGAGAGTGCTCAGAAGCGCTTTTGCAGTGTCGTAGCTCTCAGGATGTACAGCGGTGGCGTCGAGAGCATTCTTGCTCTCGCGCACACGCAGGAAACCGGCACACTGTTCAAAAGCCTTGGGTCCAAGCTTGGGTACTTTCTTCAGCTGGGCACGGCTGGTGATGCCGTTCTCCTCGCGATAGGCTACGATGTTCTTAGCCAGAGCCGGTCCAATGCCTGCAACGTGTGAAAGCAGAGCGGGGGAGGCGGTGCTAACTTCTACGCCTACGCTGTTGACGCAACCTTCCACCACGCCATCAAGCGCGGACTCCAGCTCCTTTTCCTTCAGATCGTGCTGGTACTGACCCACACCGATGGCTTTGGGATCGATCTTCACCAGCTCAGCCAGCGGATCCTGCATGCGGCGGGCAATGCTTACTGCGCTGCGCAGGGAAACGTCAAACTGGGGGAATTCTTCGGCTGCCAGCTTGCTGGCAGAGTAGACGGAAGCGCCCGCTTCACTCACGATCATGTAGGCGGTGCCGGGCTGCATGTCCGGGAGCAGAGAAGCGATGAACTGCTCAGCTTCACGGGAAGCAGTACCGTTGCCGATGGCAATCGCAGTCACGCCGTATTTGCGGCACATTTCCAGAATGTCCTTACGCGCGCGGGCTTTGGCTGCTTCCTGACCGGGCAGCGTGAAATGACCTACGCCGGTAGCAAGCACCTTGCCGTTTTCGTCTACCACGGCCAGCTTGCAGCCGGTGCGGAAGCCGGGGTCGACACCCAGCGTTACACGGCCTTTGACGGGCGGCGCCATCAGCAGCTGATGCAGATTCTTGCCAAATACCTGAATAGCGCTCACGTTGGCACGGTCGGTCAGGTCATTGCGGATCTCGCGTTCAATGCTGGGCTTGAGCAGGCGTTCCCATGCGTCTGCGGCGGTCATCTTCACCTGTTCAGTGGTCACGCTGCCTTCGCGCACAAAAGCCTTTTCCAGTACGCCAACACAAGCAGCGTCATCCATGCGGATGGTCACTTTCAGGAATTCCTCGCGTTCGCCGCGGTTGACGGCCAGAACACGGTGTGCAGGAATACTGCGTACTTCCTGAGAGAACGCATAGTACATGCTGTATACGCTTTCTTCTTCTTTGCTGTTTCGGCTTTCCAGAACGCCGGTGCGGGTGACCAGTTCACGCAGGGATTTGCGCACATCTGCGTCGTCGCTCATCTGCTCGCTCAGGATATCACGAGCGCCCTGCAGAGCTTCCTGCACGTCGTTGACACCCTTTTCAGCGTCCACAAAGGGCTGTGCGATCTGTTCAGCCGAACCGCTTTTCTGGTTCTGCATCAGCAGAAGAAGCGCAAGAGGCTCAAGGCCCTTTTCCTTGGCGATGGTCGCACGGGTACGGCGCTTGGGACGGAAGGGACGGTAGATATCCTCCACCTCCGTCATGGTGGCGGCGCTTGCAAGGGCGGCCTCTATCTCGGGGGTAAGCTTGCCCTGTGCTTCAATGGCAGAGAGTGCCTTTTCCTTTGCCTCCTCCAGATTGCGCAGGTAGGTAAGACTGTCGAAAAGGTCGCGCAGCTGCGTGTCTGTCAGACCGCCGTGTGCTTCCTTGCGGTAGCGGGCAATAAAGGGAATGGTGTTGCCGTCGTCGATAAGCTTAACGGCGTTCTCCACCTGGGTCTCCTTTATGTTAAGTTCCTTTGCAATGGTCGATAAAATGTCCATGAGTTCTCCTTTTCAGTCCTGTGGCTTAAAACGTTCAAAAAACTCCATAGCGTCGCTTCTTTCGGCGGTGAAGGAGCCGAAGATCATCGTTTCGCTTCCGCCGCCCTTGCCCGAAAGAGCTTTGTTTATAACGGGCGCAAGGGTGCGCATGTTGTGCTTTGCGGATGCGGCGGCGTAGGTAAAGCCCGTTTTTGCAGGGGCAAAAGCAATAGCCACTTCGCATTTCTTGGCAAGGCGGTTAGCGTAATCCCGCAGTCCATCGGCGTCGGCAAATTCGTCGAATATGCAGATGCATCCGTCGGTTTCTGCCGTGCTTTCGATCTTTACGTCGCGCATTGCCCGTGCAAGGGAAAGAAGGCTCCTTTTTGCTTCCTCCGCCTTTGCAAGTCGGTTTTCCACCGCCTCTGCGACCTCGTTCGGCTTTGCGGACAGCGCAACGGATATCCTTCTCACGGAGTCGTGCTTTTCGGCATGATCGCCGTAAGCTGCCAGACCGCACAAAAGGGTAATACGTGTGCCGCCCTTCCACGGTACGGCGTCTACGATCTTGATGCTTCCGATGCTTCCCGTGCTTTCAAAATGCGGCGCACAGCAGGCGCAAACGTCAACGCCCGCGATCTCCACTATCCTTACCTCACCCTCAAAGTCTATTTTGGAGCGGAATCTCATTCCCGCAAGCTCCTCGGGTGTGGGAAAGTATGCCTTTATGGGGATGTTCTCGGCGATAACGAGGTTTGCCTCCGCCTCCGCTTCCCGCAGCTGTGCGTCGGTTACGGGGGTACGGGTATCCACGGTTACTACCTCGTTTTTGCCGAGGTGAAAGCCCGCGTTTTCGGTGCC
>JAGBGW010000300.1 GCA_017935825.1 Clostridia bacterium | reverse complement strand
GTAATCAGATAAAAAAGGTAAGGAAAACCTTTCATGTATAAGACGTTTGGGAAAAGATTGATTGATATTGTGTTGTCAATCGTTGGCATTGTAGTGCTTTCGCCCGTACTGCTGATTGTTGTTGCTGCTATTAAGCTGGATTCTCCCGGCCCTGTATTGTTCCGTCAAAAACGCGTAGGCATTGGTAAAAGTCATTTCAATATTCTGAAATTCCGCACCATGCGCATTGATACACCCAAGGATTGTCCCACGCATCTTTTGGAAAATCCCCAGCAGTGGATCACTCGTGTCGGTCGTGTGCTGCGCAAGACCAGTTTGGATGAACTGCCGCAGATTTTCAATATTTTTATGGGGCAGATGTCCGTTATTGGTCCCCGCCCTGCACTTTGGAATCAGTATGATCTGATTGAAGAGCGCGACAAATACGGAGCAAACGATGTGCTGCCCGGTTTGACGGGCTGGGCACAGATCAATGGCCGTGATGAATTGCCCATCGATGTCAAGGCAAAGCTGGATGGTGAATATGTGCAGCGCATGAGCTTTGGCTTTGATGTGAAGTGTTTCTTTGGTACCATCACTTCCGTGCTTAAGCATCAGGGTGTTGTGGAAGGCGGTACCGGTGCCATGAAAAAAGAGGAAGAGGATCGATGAAAAGAATCCTGATCGCCGGAGCAAACAGCTATATCGGAGAAAGTTTTGAACGGTACATGCAGGCATATGCACAGTATCAGGTGGATACGGTGGATGTGATCGGTGATGCATGGAAGAACTATGATTTTTCCCTGTACGATGCTGTTTTTTGCGTAGCGGGAATTGCTCATCAGAAAGAAACTACGGAAAATGCAGCGTTGTATTATCAAGTCAACCGCGATCTTGCTGTGGAACTTGCAAAAAAGGCAAAACAGTCAGGTGTTGATCAGTTTGTATTTATGAGTTCCATGAGTGTATACGGAATGGATGAGGGTATTATTACGCCTGATACCAAGCCTGTACCTGTCAGCCACTACGGTAAGTCGAAACTGCAGGCAGAAGAGCTTTTGCAGGGGCTTGGGGATGATTCGTTTAAAGTAGCAATGCTTCGTCCGCCCATGGTTTACGGCAAAGCCTGCCGAGGGAATTTTACGTTGCTTTTAAAACTGGTGCAGAAAAGCCCGGTGTTTCCTGCCATGCAAAATGAACGCAGTATGATTTATGTGGAAAATCTCTGTGCTTTTGTGCGCATGGTGATTGACCGACAGCTGCAGGGTGTGTTTTGTCCGCAAAACAGTGCGTATATGAATACTACGCACATGGCACGTGTTATGGCATCTGCACTTGGTAAAAAAGTATGGTTCAGCCGTCTTGCAGGGCTTGCTGTGCGCTGTGTAATGCCGTTTTATTCCAAAGCGAAAAAGGCATTTTCTACATTGATTTATCAGGATATGGAACAGTTTTCTTTCTGTTATTGTACAGAAGATATGGATTCTTCCATCCGCAAGAGCCTTTGAAATATAAGGAGAGGGAATATGGAACAGACAAATCAAATCAGTGTTCGCGATATCCAGAATAAAATGCTGGAGATCCTGCTGTATTTTGATGATTTTTGCAGAAAGCATAATTTGAAATATGCTCTTGCAGGCGGTTCTGCACTGGGTGCTGTACGTCATCAGGGATTCATTCCCTGGGATGACGATGTGGATGTGCTGATGCTGCGGGAAGATTATGAAAAACTGCAGGGGTTGTGGGAACAGTATGCAGATACCGCGCGGTATTCCTGTGTGCGTTCCAATGAAACAGTGAATATCCACCATACCGCAACAGAGATCAAGGATAATAATACCACTTTTATCAATCGTCACAGCGTGGACAGTGACATCAATCATGGCATGATGATCGATGTGATCCCCCTGGACGGCGTGCCTGAAGGAAAATTTGCGCGCATCATGCAGATGGTCAATTCCATGATATACTGCTGCTTTAACTTCCAACGTCTGCCCGAGCATAAGGGAAAGCTTACCTATCTTGCAACCAAGTTTGCGCTGGGCATTTTCCGCGGCGATAAGATCCGCTATCGGCTGTGGAAAGGTGCAGAAAACAGACTTTCCAAGTACGGTACTGCATCATGCAAATATGTGGCATCCTTTGGGGAGGGCGCAACCATCATGCGCATGTATTTTCCCCGTGAGTGGTTTGCACTGCCGGTGGATATGGATTTTGAAGGACACAGTCTACCCGTTCCTGCCGATGTGGATGCTTACCTGAAAATCAATTTCGGCGATTATATGCAACTTCCGCCCGAGGAAGATCAGGTCGCGCGGCATGATTCCGTGTTTATTGACCTTGAAAACAGTTATACCAAGTATAAAGGTATCTATTACTGCGTTGAAAAATGACGACGTTTCCCATATGGAGGAATGAATATGTCGGATTATCCGATTGATATCGTTGTGCCATGGGTGGATGGCGACGATCCTGCGTGGCGTGCGCAGCGTGCGATGTATCGACCCGAGCACGGCAGCGATAACAACGAAGCACGTTTTCGCGAGTGGGATCTTTTCCGGTACTGGTTCCGTGGTGTGGAACAGTATGCTCCCTGGGTGCGTACGGTGCATTTGATCACCTGGGGGCATCTGCCGCCCTGGCTTGATACGAACCATCCCAAACTTCATATTGTTAACCATAAGGATTATATTCCCGAGCAATATCTACCCACGTTTAGTTCTCATCCCATCGAGAATAATGTGCACAGAATTCCCGGTCTTGCGGAACATTTTATTCTTTTTAATGATGATGTGTATCTGACGCAGCCCACCAAACCCGAGGATTTCTTCCGCGGCGGTGTGCCCGTGGATACGGCAGTGCTGGGGGGCGTGACAATTTCTGACAGTGTCAGCTTTATGCCTTATATTGCACTGAATAACCTTGCTCTGATTAACGAACGCTTCAGTAAGCGGGAAGTACTGCGCCGTGATTTTAAAAAATGGTTTCATCCCAAATATGGAAAGCTTGCACTGTACAATCTGTATTATTTGCCCGGCAGAAATTTTCCGGGAGTGCGAAGCTTCCATACCTGTCTTGCTTATCGCAAGAGTACCTTGCAGCAGGTTTGGGATGCTTGTGGTGAAGCGATGGACCGTACTTGTAAAAATCGTTTCCGCAGCCGTGAGGATGTCAGTCAGTATCTGTTCCGTTACTGGCGGCTTGCAAAGGGTGAATTTGTGCCGGCAAAGCCAAATAGTGTATACTTGACCATTGGTGAGGATGATGCATCTGTCATGGAAGCGGCACTGGCAAATCCTCGGTATAAAGTGGTTTGTATCAACGATGATCCCACGTCGCTTTCTTTTGAACAGGAACAAAAGAAGCTGCATGCGATTTTTGAAAAGGCTTATCCCACATCCTGTGCATTTGAAAAAGATGCAGACCGGAAAGGTGATGTGCAATGAAACTTTCCAGAACAAAAAATGCATTGCGCAATACTGTGTGGGGGGCAATTTATCGCTTGGTGGCATTGGTCGGTCCTTTTGTCATCAAGACGATAATTATAAAAAAAATCGGCATGGAATACAGTGGATTGAATACACTGTTCAATTCCATTTTAACGGTGTTGAATCTGGCGAATCTGGGGTTCAGCGCATCGCTTGTTTACACGATGTATGATGCAGTGGCAAACGAAGATAACGATGCCATCTGCGCCATGCTAAATTTCTTTCGCAAAATCTATCGCTTGATCGGGCTTGTGATTTTAGGCATGGGAATTTGTGTCATGCCGTTTTTGCCTCGTCTTGTGGGCGAGGGCGTGCCTGCGGGTGCCAACCTGTATTTGATGTGGGTGCTGTATTTGTCGGCAACGGTGATGGATTATCTGTTGTTTGGCTATATCAATGCAATCTTTTCTGCTTACCAGAGAGAAGATACTCGCTTGAAGATCATGACAGTGCGCTATATCGTACAGTATGCGCTGCAGATTGTGATTCTGGCGGTGTTTGCAGATTATTATCTTTATTTAATCACACTGCCTCTGATGGTGGTTCCCAATAGTCTTGCCAACTACTATGCGGCAAAAAAACAATATCCGCAGATTGTCTGCAAAGGAACGCCTGATGATGCCACCAAACGGGCTGTTTATCATCGTGTAAAGACATTGTTTGCTCACAAAGTGGGCAATACCATGCTGGTGCATATCGACAGTATTATCATCTCCGCCTTCCTGGGGCTTTCCATGCAATCGCTTTACAGCAATTACTATTATATTCTCACTGCAGTCAATGGCGTGGTGGAAATCATCACCAATGGTTGTCTTGCAGGAATCGGCAATAAGCTGATCGTGGATACGGAAGAAGAAAATCATACCACGTTCCTGAATCTGACCTATGGTTGGGTGGCGTTGATTGGCATGTGTGCAGCCTTTATGCTGTGC
>JAGBGW010000299.1 GCA_017935825.1 Clostridia bacterium | reverse complement strand
GTAGGTCTGATCATCCCCGGCATCGCACCCATCCGCGACACCATCGGCGGCCGCTGGCTGTACAAGAACAAAAAGATGTTCCGCGATCTGAAGCCCTTCATGGATGAGATCCACGAAACGGGCGCAAAGCTGTTCGTACAGATCACCGCAGGCATGGGTCGTTCCTGGGCGATCACCGATCACGTGGTGATGCTGCACAACAGCAAAATCCTTTCCACCATCGCAAAGCCCATTTTGGACGTGCCTTACCAGAGCGCAAGCCCCTCGGTTCTTCCCTCCCGCTGGAGCGACAAGGTCACCTGCCGCGCCATCACCAAGAAGGAAATCGAGGAGATTATCGAAGCGTTCGCCAAGACCGCCCTTCTTTGCAAGGAAGCAGGCGTGGACGGCGTGGAAGTACACGCTGTGCATGAGGGCTATCTGCTTGACCAGTTCACCTACGGCTACACCAACCACCGCACCGACGAGTACGGCGGTAGCTTTGAAAACCGCTATCGCTTTGCTGTGCAGATCGTGCGCGCCATCAAAGAAGCCTGCGGCGAGGACTTCCCCGTTTCCCTTCGCTATTCCGTAGAAAGCAAGGTCAAGGACTTCCAGTACGGCGCACTGCCCGGCGAGACCGATTATGAAGAGCTGGGTCGCGATATGGAAGAAAGCAAGAAGGCCGCAAAGTATCTGCAGGATGCAGGCTACGACATGCTCAACGCAGACAACGGCACCTATGACTCCTGGTACTGGGCACATCCGCCGCAGTACATGCCCCAAAACTGCAACCTGGACGACGTGGCAGAGCTTCGCACTGCCGTGGACATCCCCGTGGTGTGCGCAGGCCGTATGGAACCTGCCGTGGGCGCACAGGCAATTGCCGAGGGCCGAATCGATGCAATGGGCGTGGCACGCACGTTCCTCACCGACAGCCAGTGGATCACCAAGCTCATCGAAGATCGTCTGGAGGACATTCGTCCCTGCATCTGCTGCCACAACGGCTGTTTCAACATGACCCATTACAAGGGCGTTGCCAACACCCAGTCCCTGCACGATGCTTCCCACATCGCCCGCTGCGCACTGAACCCCGAGACGATGCAGAGTAAGAAATACTACATCGCTCCTGCCAAGGTGAAAAAGCACATCGCCGTCATCGGCGGCGGCATCGGCGGTATGGAATCCGCCATCGTGTGTGCGAAGCGCGGTCATGACGTGACGCTTTATGAAAAGAGCGACGTACTGGGCGGTGTATTCATCGCAGCTGCCGCACCCTCTTTCAAGGAAAAGGATCGTGAGCTGATCGCATGGTACAACCGCGAGATCAGAAAGTATCCTTCCCTCGAAATCAAACTCAATACTGAAATCACCGATATTTCCACCCTCGATGCGGATGAGATCATCGTGGCAACAGGCTCCACCACGCGAACCCTTCGTGTCAAGGGCGGCGAAACTGCCATCGAGGCCATGGATTACCTGCTTGGCAAGCGCGAAGTTGGTCAGAATGTGGTCATCATCGGCGGCGGTCTGACCGGCTGCGAGATCGCATACGACCTGTATCTGCAGGGCAAGACCCCCACCATCGTGGAGATGAAGAACGATCTGATCGCTGCGGACGGCATCTGCCTTGCAAATACCAGCTATCTGCGCGACTTCTTCAAGACCAACAATGTTGCGGTGCATCTTGAAAGCGGTGTTTCCGAGATCGCAGAAGGCAAGGTACTTGTCAAAAACAAGGACGGCGAGATCATCGAAGTTGCCTGCGATGACGTCATCGTTTCCATCGGCTATGATTCCGCACCTTTGGTCAAGAAAGCCCGTCACATCCACATCGTGGGCGATGCACACAAGATCGGCAACCTGCGCACTGTCATCTGGCAGGCATGGGACGTTGCCATGAAGCTGTAATGAGGTAGAAATACTATGCGTTTGACACAAGAACAACAGGCAATTTTGGACGGTGCAAAAGGCGAAACCATGGCAAAGGTGATGAAGACCCTTGTCATGTACGGTGAGACCTTCGGCGCAGAGGAAATGGTGGCGCTGACAGGTGAGCACAATCATCTGGTCACTTCCTTCGGCTTGAAGGCGCTGGGTCCTGTCTACGACCTGATGGATCAGCTCATCGAAGCAGGCGCCGTCTCGGGACAGACCTTCTCCATGGACCCCCGTCCCATCGACCCCAAGGTACCTGCAAACTTCCTGCAGAAGTTCATCTTCAAAAAGTTCATGTACTCCCGTCAGGATTTCTATGAAGGTCAGCTTGAAAAGCTGGGTCTGATGGATAAGGATGCTTTCACCTGCGCCTGCTATCTGGATCAGGTGGGTAACAAGCCCAAAAAGGGCGACATCCTCTCCTGGGCAGAATCCTCCGCCGTAGTTTATGCAAACTCCGTCCTTGGTGCTCGCTGCAACCGCAATTCCGGCATCATGGACCTGATGGGTTCCATCGTTGGCTTCGTCCCGAAGTTCGGTCTTCTGACCGATGAAGGTCGTAAGGCCACCTGGGTCGTCAAGATCGAAACCACCAAAAAGCCCGAGGCACAGCTTTTAGGCTCCGCCATCGGCATGAAGGTGATGGAAGATGTGCCCTACATCGTGGGTCTTGACAAGTGGCTGGGCACGGAACTGGATGAGGCTGCCTGCACCTATTTGAAGGACTTCGGCGCAGCCACCGCATCCAACGGCGCAGTGGGGCTTTACCACATCGCAAACCTGACCCCCGAGGCAAAGGAGCTGGGTGATTCTCTTGTCGTGGAAGGCGCAAAAGAATACATCATCGACGATGCAGAGCTCAAGCGCGTCATGGACAACTACCCCATGATCTGGAAGGATGCCAACGCAACGCCCAAGCTTTGCTTCATGGGCTGCCCCCACATGAGCCTGCAGCAGCTCAAAGACTGGACCGACCGCGTGGAGGAAGGTCTGAAGGCAGCAGGCAACAAGCGCGTGGTCATCCCCACCGTGTTCACCGCACCCCCTGCAGTCTTGAAGGAATTTGAAAAGACCGAGTACGCCGCACGGCTCAAAGCCACCGGCGTTATCACCTCCTACATCTGTCCTTTGATGTACATGAACAATCCCCTCTGTGCAAAGATGCCCGTCATCACCTCTTCCAACAAGCTTCGCACCTACACCACAGCGCGTTACTACACCGATGACGAGATCCTCGTACAGATCACCAAGGGAGGTAAATGATCATGAAACAGTTTCAAGGCAGAATCGTGACCCCCGGCACGGCAAAAGCAAAGGCTGTGGTCACCCACGAAGGTTTCAATACCTTGGCATCGCTTCAGAAGGCACTGCAGTTTGGCGACAAGACCGCCAGCTGCAACGACCAGAACAATCAGGAGCTTTACGGCAAGCCCACCGCAGGGTATGCACTTTGCCTGCCCCAGACCATCGGTTCCACCACGGGCGGTCTGGTGCTGTACTGCGCCTGCGCTATGCACCGCCAGCCTGCGTGCATGCTGTTTTCCAACCACATCGACTCTCTGGCAGCAGCAGGCGCCATCCTCGCCGACGTATGGCTTGACGACATCTCCATGCCCGTGGTCGATTGTCTGGGCGATGAATTCCTGGATTACGTCCGCGACGACATGATGATCACCATCGACGAAAACGGCTTGGTCACAGTAGAATAAATCGTATGAGAAAAGGACAGAGATTTGCTTTCTCTGTCCTTTTTCTTTTTCCGCAAACAAGGAAATATTGCTTGTGCAACGAACATAGTTCTTATGACTTCAAAGGAGAACCCGTTTATGTCCGAAGATCGTTTGATCCTGGTAGATATTCTTGATCGCCCCGTGGGGGAAATGCCCAAGATGCAGGCACATGTGCAAAGCCGCCTGCACCGTGCGTTTTCCGTCTTTTTGTATGACGGAAACGATCTGGTCATCCAAAAGCGTGCGCAAGGCAAGTACCACTCGGGCGGACTTTGGGCAAACACCTGCTGTTCCCATCCAAGAGTGGGCGAGGAATTGACCGATGCGGTCTGCAGAAGACTGCAGCAGGAGCTTGCCGTCACCTATACCCCTGACCGTCTCATTCATGTGGGAGAATTTGTCTATCGCCGCGACTTCGGCGCTCTTTCCGAATACGAGTACGACCACGTCTTCCTCGGACAGTACGACGGCGCATACACCCCCAACCCCGAAGAAATCGCAGAGCTGAAAACCATCGATATCGACGACCTGGCGGCGGATATCCAAGCCAATCCCCAAGCCTACGCCGCATGGTTCATCACCGCATTCCCCATGGTGTATCGGTATTTGAAGGAACATCAATAACAAAAAATCCCCCATACACGGGGGGATTTTGTTATTCGCAGTAAAAACGGTCGTCATTCCATTTGATGGGATTGTATTCAATGTATTCCCATATTTTTTCGTAATCCTCACGTTCGCGGATGATATGGTCATAATAGGATGTTTGAAAGAATTTTCCCTTAAAACCTGCCGGACGACATCTTCGCGTGGCAATGGATTTGAACACACAAACCACATCCGACAATGTAGGGCAGGGGCTTGCTCCTGCCGCGCTATCGTTTTGTAACACCACGATCGCATGGATGTGATTGGGCATCACGACAAATTGGTCAATCCTTACATTTGCATAGCGGTTTTCCAGCGCCAGTAATTCTTCCTGTACGATTTTCCCATATTCCGTCAATCGGTTTTCGGCAGGAGCAAGCCCCTGCCCTACAATTTGAGATAACAACATGCGTTTCTCATAAGTGCATACGGTTACAAAATAATAGCCGCTGTTGCTGTAATCGTAATTTTGCAGACGATTGGGTTTCCGTTTGGCTAATGTCATAACGGCAAAAACGCGGCGCCCACGGCGAGGAACACGGCGGGCAGGAGGTTTGCCACGCGGATCTGTTTACCGAAGAACAGATTTGCACCCACGCAGAAGATGAGGACACTGCCCACAAGGGACAGATTGGCAAGTGCAAGGGGTGTCATGATGGGGCGCATAAATCCTGCCAGGATGGTGATGCCGCCCTGCCAAAGTGCCACAGGCACGGCGGAAAAGATGGTGCCCTTGCCAAGGGAGCAGGACATGACCATGATGATCACCAGGTCAAGCACGGCTTTGGTGGCTAAAATGGAATAGTCGCCCGTGATGCCGTCTTCGATGGCGCCGACGATGGCCATGGCGCCGATGCAGACGGTCAACGATGCAGTGACAAAAGCATTAACGAAACCCTGATCTTTGGCATTGCCCGTCTTTTTCTTTAACCATTCGCCGAAGCGTTCAAAAAGGCTCTCAATATCCAGCAGTTCGCCGATGAGTGCGCCAAGTGCAAGGCAGCCCACCAGGAGCATGGCGCCGCCGGAGGTAATCGCGCCATCCTCGATGGAAAGCATGCCCTCCATGGTACCTGCGATGGCGATGAACATGGTGCCAAGACCGCAGGTTTTCATCAGCGTTTCCTGCACGTTTTCTTTCAAAAGTTTTCCAAACAGCGTGCCGCCAAGACCGCCGATAACAATTGCCGCCACGTTGATGATGGTTCCAAGTCCGTACATAATTACTTCCTCTTTTTCCCAAATATGACCGAATCCTATCATATTCGCATAAAAGCTGTCAATAAAAAAGCCCATACGGGCCTTTTTGCATTCAGTTGTTCTTGGTCAACTGTTCTTCCATTTCGGCAAAGAGCACATGCTCGATGGGAAGAAAGTCGCGTGGGCGGATGTTTTGGGGCTGTTCCACCACCAAATGGATGCCAAGATGCCCCTGATACAGACTCTTTGGCGCAAGGAACCGATAGGAGAACTCATCGCCCAGAATCTTTCGCGCCTCGTCCACCACGGCATTGGCGCACTGCATATCGTCCACTTCCAGATAATAGACACGGGTCTTGTTCTGGTTATGCTCAAGGCGTTTGAAAAACAGCAGCGCGATCACCACAAGGGTGGCGGTGCAAAGCGCGCCAAGGTAGAAGCCGCAGCCCACGGCAATGCCGATGACGCCCGTGATCCAGACACCTGCGGCGGTGGTAAGACCGATGATGGTATTGTTGCGCAGCACGATGATGCCTGCGCCAAGGAAGCCGATGCCGCTGATGACCTGCGCGGACATGCGCAGCATATCGCCGTTATGCCCCAGAAGGTCGTTGACATAAATGCTGATCAGTGTGGTCAGTGCCGCGCCCATGCAGACCATCACGTGGGTGCGGATCCCTGCGGTACGCCCATGGCGCGCACGCTCATAGCCGATGATACCACCCAAAAGCACGGATAAAATAAGTCGAACGATCACATGCACAAAAAACGGAATCGTCATACGCCATTCCTCCTTTGTGCTTAAATTCTGTCAAAATCCGACATATCCTTCTTTGTATAAAGAATTTGTTAAGGAAAATTACGCAACAAGCCAGATAAGATACAGCACCAGCATATGGGCAGGGTAAAACCAGTAGCAGAACTTTCGAAACCAGGGCGCGTGATAGCCCTGTGCGCCCCGATACAGCCAAATGGGAAGAAGCGAAAGCAACGCCATGCCCTGCTGTACAATGCCGATCTCAAAGCGCCCCAGTTCCACGATATAGGTAAATCCGCCAAGCAGATGCACATGCAGGATATACAGGCACACGACCTGCCCAAGCAGATGCCACACATTCTTTTTATGGAAGAAATAGAACACCAGCACCGTCAGCACACCTGCGCCGTAATAATCCGTAAAACCAACGTAGCCAAGAAGGAAGCCTGCAAGGCATACGAAGAAGGAACCCAGATAACGCCATCGGCTGTCTTTCAATTGGTCAAGAAAGATCATGCACTGCAGGGCGATCAAAAACGTCCAAAGCACATTCTGATGAAACGGATTGATGAAACTGCCCATCGTCATCAAATTCATGGGAATTTCGCTGATGAGGGCAAAAAGCAGAAGCCTTTTTCGATACTTCTTTACGTCCTTTGTGCGGCGATAGCCTTCTGCGATCAAAAATGCAAAGATGGGGAAGGCAAGCCGCCCCAGCCATGTCATCCAATCATTGTTTGGCACGATCGTTGCCCACAGGTGGTCAAGCATCATCAAGCCCATTGCCAGAATATGTAAAAATGCCGAAGTCATAAGCACGCTCCTTTCTTTTTATCTTATTCGCCAAGGCAGGCGTATTTTCTTTTTTCATTACAAAACCTTCAGACAAAAAGCACACTTGTGCAATATCTTCGGCTGTGCTAAAATGAAAAAAGTTCGTGTGTACCCGTAGCTCAGTTGGATAGAGCGTTGGACTCCGACTCCAAAGGCCGCTGGTTCGAATCCAGTCGGGTACATTGCAAAAGCCACCTGAAACAATTGTTTCGGGTGGCTTTTTTCTTCTACTCTTCCTATTTCATATGAATTTGTCGGAGGAATCAATTGTACAATAACATACCTTTGTGATAGGATAAGGATGTTTTCGATATCCTATCTATTTACAGGAGATTATTTCTTATGGAACAGCAAAAAGGCGGCATTACATTGCGCGCCTGTAAAAATACATTGGGCAGATTGAAAGTGCAGATTTTGTTTCGATTGCTGT
Source organism: Clostridia bacterium (assembly GCA_017935825.1). Classification (GTDB taxonomy): domain Bacteria; phylum Bacillota; class Clostridia; order Christensenellales; family Maliibacteriaceae; genus RGIG9107. The sequence goes on along the minus strand of JAGBGW010000299.1, from coordinate 8,145 downwards.
TTGTGCTTTTATCTTTGCTGCCGCTGATGGTAGGTTTTGGTGCATGGCGCATGTACCTGGTGCTGATGGGGCTTTTTTTGATGGCTGCTCCGCAGGCACTGCTTTGTTTCCGTGAAAATGTCGCAGGTGGCGTGTTCAATACGCAGCGTGCCTACGACATCATTGGCTATGCAGGCTTTTTCCCTGAACGGAAAGTCGACACCCTGCTTGCCGATTGGCAAAAGGATAAAAAGCACCTTGCCGTCACCATTGTGCTGCTGGTCCTGATCGGCTATGCACTGAACATCCGAAGCATTGTACGGCTTTGTGCATCTTTCATCCATATCAACAGTTCACTGCCCCATCCCAAAGGCAGTTTTGCTGCATATCGCAAACGCTTTATGCAGGGACTTGGCATCATTGCAGCCGCAAGCTTTGCCTGTCTGATCGGTGCAAGCCTGCTTTCCCATCCGCTGATCGACGTAGCGGGACGTTCCCATCGCGATCCCTACCGCATCCGCATGGCAGTTTCGCAGGAGGAAGAACTGCAGGTGATCGACCGCATCGCCTGTGTACTTCGTGACGAGGCGTACTTCTATTATGTAGATATTCCTTTCAATGAAAATGGTTTTTCCGTCCTTGGCGGCGGAAAGCAGAGTGCAAGCTATCTTGCGCAGGTCTCCCATGCCAACGGCACGCAGGAGATGTGGGAGATCGCACTAACACTGAATGAAGATCAAAGCGCCGCGTGGAGCGATGCTGCAAACGTGATCCATCCCATCCATTTTGATACCGAAAGCGGAGAAGAGCTGGTCTATATCAGCGGAAGTGAAGAAAAAATGCTGCACTACCGCGATGACTCCGGTTCCTACGTACAAGTCCCCTACAACGATGCCCCCGCCGCATATCAGGCCTTGACAAATTACATCCTTCTGGACAGCGCGGATATGGAAATGCTGCGCAGCGATCCGGAACATCTTGCCGCTGACGCCGCAGAGGATTTCATCCATATCTGTTATGAAACGGAGGATATGCGCATCACCATCGGTGTGAAGGATTCAAGCTATCCTTATGAAGTCAGTTATCGCAAGGACGAGTTTTCCTACACCACCCGCGCGATCCGCTTTGACAATATCCATCTTTTCACACTTCCGTAAAAGAAAAGGAGAGGCTTACATACAGGCCTCTCCTTTTTTGTTTCATCTTACAGACCAAGCTTTGCTCGTGCATCCTCAAACTGTGCTTCGCAGTCGTTGATGACGTTAAAGATAGCACGGGTATAGTCAAAGGACACGATGGGGCTTTCTTTCAGACCCTTTGCAAGGCAGTCGTTGACGTGCTCGATCTCCTGCTCGAAACCTGTGCAGGGGAAGGTGCCGTCGAATTCTTCCACAAGTTCATAGTTTTCATCATACAGATAGACGCGCTGTGCATCGTGGAAGCGCTCGGTGAAGACGATCTTGCCATTGTCGCCTGCGATGATGGCTTCGCCCGTGGTGGAGAAGCAGTAGCCCATCATAAGGCTTGCAAAAGAACCATTGGGATAGCAAAGCTGCACATTGCTGTCGATATCCGCACCATCGGGACCGAAGTTTGCCACGGCATGGAGTCTGTCGTAATCGAAGCCGAACACGGAGCAGGCAAAGCCGAAGGTGTACACGCCAAGGTCAAGCAGGGTGCCTGCGCCAAGGCGCTTTGCAAAGATGCGGTCGTTGGCATCGTAGGGATGTTCCCATGCAAGTTCAGCCTTGATGTACTTTGCATTGCCGATCTTGCCATCGCGGACCCATTCCACAGCCTTGCGGAAAGCAGGGTGGAACTGCATCCAGACGCCTTCCATGAAGAAGACGTTGTTTGCCTTGGCGATCTCCACCAGTTCGTTGAACTGATCCACGTTCAGCGTAACGCTCTTTTCGCAAAGGACGTTGTGACCGTTTTCAAGGCAAAGCTTTGCGTTTTCAAAATGGCAGGCGGTGGGGGTCGCGATGTAGATGACGTCGATATTCTTATCCGCCACCAGTTCCGCATAGCTGCCGTAGGCTTTTTCAAATCCATAGCGCGCCTGTGCCGCCTTTGCACGGTCGATGCTTCTGGAAGCCACAGCGTAGGGGTGTGCGCCTTCCACATACAGCAGTGCGGGGATGAATTCTTCTGTGATGCGTCCGGGGCCCATCACTGCCCAGTTGACTTTTTTCATGGGAATTTTCTCCTTATCTTACCGCTTGGTGCGGTTTATTTTCCAGGAATTTGCGGCAAATGGCAACCAGTGCATCCAGGTTTTCCTTTTGCAGGATGGTGTCACGCTTGGTATGGATGCGGTTCATGTAATAGCCGATGAAGCGCTTTTTGCGAAGGAATGCAACACCCACGCCCTTTTGGAAATTGGCCTGATCGGATGGATACATTGCCTGTCCGTTTTTGCAGGGAAGAAGTTCCTTGCCTGTGCAATCGCAGACTTCCCGTGCTATGCCGCACAAAAGTTCATATTCTGCCGCTTTGTACGCCTTCTTTTTTGGTACGAAAAGCAGTGCATCGCCATCGCCCACACAGTCGAAATTGATCATGAAGGCATTTTTTGCCGCCTGCTTATGCTTCGATGCAAAGAAGGACGAACCGATGAGTCCCAATTCTTCCTTGTCAAAGAGGACGAAGCAGACGTCTTCTCTCAATTCTTCGGGCAATTCCAGTGCAAGGCGCAAAACCGTCGCCGTGCCAGAAGTATTGTCGTTTGCCGTATGGGGATTGGCAGGGCCTGCCATCATCAAGATCAAAAGCGACCAAAGGACGATCAAAAAGACGGGAGAATACAGACCTTTCCAAAGAAGCATGTCCACCGCAAGACCTGCGGCAACCGCCACGGCAAAGAGCACACCGGCCAAAAGGAAGGAATACAAAATGCACACCAAAAAATTTTTCGGCGTGATGAAGTTCGGCACCACCATATTGGCACAAGTATCGTAGTGGGCACCGAAGATGACGGATGCATTATCCGCATCGCCGATGACGATATTTCGGGTGGAGCCTTTTTGTTCCACGTTCACGGGCAAATTATGTTCTGCACAGAGGCCTTTTACATATTCAATAAACACGGTCTTCTGCGCTTTTGTCTTTCGCACCTGATATGCATCCAGCAAAACCTGTTCGATCTTCATACAGGGTTCCTTCTTTTTCTTCAAAATCTTATCTGTATCATACCACGAACGGCGGCATTTGCACATAAAAAAGCTCGCAGAAACGCATTTTGTCTCTGCGAGTTTTTCTTTTATTTTTGCCGTGTGTCGTCACGCGCAGGCAATTCGCCCTGCAGAACGTACAGCACCCAATCGGCAATATTCTGTGCATGGTCACCGATGCGCTCGAAGTACTTTGCGATCATCAGAAAATCCATACAGGATGCCGCCTGCTGTGTATCGCGGGCGATCAGATCGATCAATTCCTGCCGTACACGGGTGAAAAGCGCATCCACCTCGTCGTCCATTTGTATGACCGCCTGTGCTTTTGCCGCATCGTTATACAGATAAGAATCCATGGCAAGGCGCACCATATCCGTGGTCTTTTCCGCCATTTGCAGAATATTCGTTGCACCCGTAAACGCCTGCACATCCACAAAGCGGACGATCTGGGTCAAATCTGCCGCCTGATCGCCGATGCGTTCCATGTCCTGTGCCATGTGCATGGCGGCGGTCACGCTGCGAAGGTCGCTTGCCACAGGGGTGCGCATCAGCATCAGATACATGCAGTACTGCTGGATTTCCATCGCCTGATGATCGATCCGCTCATCCAGTTCAAATACTTTTTGTATCTGTGTATCGCCCTGATCGTGCAGTGTCTGCGCCGCGCTTTCGATAATTTCGCAGCAGCATCCGCCAAGTGCGATCAATCGCCCATCCAGCGACTGCAATTGCCGATCCATATTGTGCACCATATCAGCCAAACCTCCCTGTAATATAGTCTTCCGTCCGCTTGTCGCGGGGCATGTGGAACATCTTTTGCGTATCGTCGAATTCCACCAGTTCACCCAAAAGGAAAAACGCGGTCTTATCCGCAATGCGCTGTGCCTGCTGCATGTTGTGGGTGACGATGGCGATGGTATAGTTTTTCTTCAGTTCAAATGCCAGATCTTCGATCTTTCCCGTGGAGATGGGGTCAAGGGCGGAGGTGGGTTCGTCCATCAAAAGTACTTCGGGTTTCACTGCCAAAGCACGGGCGATGCAAAGTCTCTGCTGCTGACCGCCCGAAAGTGCCAGCGCGCTTTTCTTTAAGTCGTCCTTCACCTCATCCCAGATGAATGCCGCGCGAAGTGCTTCCTCCACAAGTTCGTCCAGCTTGGCACGTTTTCGGATGCCGTGGGTCCTTGGGCCATATGCAATATTGTCGTAAATGCTCATGGGGAAGGGATTTGCCTTCTGGAACACCATGCCCACACGGCGGCGCAGGTCGTAGACGTCGGTATCACCATAGATATCCTGCCCGTCCAGCGCGATGCGCCCTTCGATACGGCAATTGGGCACAAGGTCATTCATGCGGTTGAGGCTTTTCAAAAGCGTGGACTTGCCGCAGCCCGAAGGACCGATCAATGCGGTGATCTCATGTTCTGCGATGGGAAGGCTGATGCCTTTGAGTGCATGAAAATCACCGTAGTAAAGATGCAGGTTTTCCGTTTCAAACTTTGCCGTCATACATTTTTCCCTTTCGTCATCTTTTTTGCTGCAAAGCTGCTCAGTGCATTGATCAAAAGCACCACGACCAGCAGTACCACCGCTGTGGCATACGCCTGGGGCATGTACAGACCTTCACTGAGCAATGCGTGCATGTGGACTGCCAGCGTTCTTCCCGACGACAGGAGATTTTCGGGAAGTCCGCTTACCGTGCCTGCGGTGTACAGCAGTGCGGCTGTCTCACCCACCACGCGGCCGATGGCAAGGATCACACCCGAAAGCACACCCGATGCCGCACTTGGCAGCACCACCTGCATGGTGGTGCGAAGCTTGCCTGCGCCAAGACCGAAGCTGCCCTGTCGATAGCTTTCAGGCACCGCAAGCAGTGCTTCTTCCGTGGTTCGGATGATCAGCGGCAGCACCATAATGGCAAGCGTCATGGCACCGCCCAAAATGGAATAGCTCCAGCCGAATTTCACATTAAATAGCAGATAGCCAAAAAGGCCGTACACGATGGACGGGATGCCTGAAAGAGTCTGCGTTGTGGTGCGGATGATGCGCACAAGGAGGCTTTGTGCACGGGCATATTCCACAAGGTAGATCGCCGCGCCGATGCCCACGGGTGCCGCCATCAAAAGTGTCAGAACCGTCATGATCAATGTATTGATGATGGCAGGCATCATGGAAAGGTTTTGTGACGTGTACTGCCATGCAAACAAATCCCGATTCAGGTGCGGAATACCCATAAAAAGGATGTAGCCCACAATGAAAAGGAAGATCGCTACACAAACCAGAGCAGAAGTTTTGACCGCCACGCGCAAAGCAGCGGAAGAAAAATCGTTTCTTTTTTTCTGTTTCATGCCTGATCCCTTCTTTTGAAAAGAGAAAATGAAAGATTGATCAGCAGCACCAGCACAAACAGCACCACCGCCGTTGCGATCAATGCCTCGCGATGCAGACCTGCCGCATAACCCATTTCAAGTACAATGTTGGTGGTCAATGTGCGTGCGCCTTGAAGAAGACTTCCCGGTACCACGGGCTGGTTGCCCACTACCATTGCAACCGCGGTGGTTTCGCCGATGGCGCGGCCGATGCCCAACATGATGGCCGCAGAAATACCTGATTTTGCGGCAGGCAATACAGCGCGAAATACGCTTTGTTCGTGGCTTGCGCCAAGTGCCAGCGCACCTTCATAGTAGGTTTTGGGCGCCGCCAAAAGCGCGGATTCCGTCACGGAAATGATGGTGGGAAGGATCATGATCCCAAGCAGGATGCATGCCGTAAGCAGGCTTTTGCCCGCGCCGAAAAGCACACGCATGGCAGGTACCAATACCACCAGTGCAAAAAAGCCGTATACGATGGACGGCACGCCCGAGAGCAGTTCCGTCATGGGTTTGAGCACACGGTACACCTTCTTGGGGCAGAAATACGCAAGATACACGGCGCATAAAATTCCCAAAGGAACGCCGATGATCATTGCACCTGCACTTACGTAGATGCTTGCAAGGATCATGGGAAAGATGCCGTAGATATCGTTGCCGGGGCGCCAGGTGGTGCCCAAAAGAAAATCGGGCACGCCGATTTTTGTCATCGCAGGAATGCCGTTGGCAAACAAAAACACGCAGATGAGCACGACGCAAAGGGCACTTACACTGGCAAGCAGTGCGAAAACTGCGCGCATCATCGCTTCCTTTATCTTTGTCACAGATCGTTTTCTCCTCGTTTTTACACAGCATAGGGCGCAGGAAAGCTCCTGCGCCGATGTGTACTTATTTTACAGAGTGTTCCAGTCGGTTACCTGTCCCATGTAAATATCGCGAACCTGTTCCTGTGTCAGGTCATCGACGGCATTCTGCGAATTTACGATGACTGCAATGCCATCCATTGCAATGACGGTGGGGACAAGACCTGCTGCAAGTTCTTCCTCTTTCAGTTCACGGGATGCCATGCCGATATCGCTGAGACCTTCCGTGGCATCGTTCATGCCCGTGGTGGAATCGCTCTGTTGAAGTTCGATGGTGACATTGTGATTCAGCGCTTCGTATGCTTCTTTCAAAGCCTCCATGACGGGGGTGACGGAAGAAGAACCGCTGACGGTGATGGTACCCGATGCATTGGAGGGCGTGTAGTTTTCGCCGTCACCCACTGCAATGTAGCCTGCCTCTTCGATGATGGCTGCACCCTGTGCGCTCAGGATAAAGCTGATGAAATCAGCAGCTGCGCCCGTTGCCTCGCCCTTTGTTGCGATGTTGAAGGGGCGGCTGACGGCATAAGTGCCGTTTTTCACGTTTTCAACGGTGGCTTCTACGCCATCGATGGTGACGGCTTTGACCGTGTCGTTGAGCGAACCCATGGACACATAGCCGATTGCATTTTCATCCCCTGCCACGGTGGTGAGCATAACGGAGGTGGAGTTGGTAATCTCTGCCATATCGGTGGTATGGTCGATTTTTTCGCCAGCTTCATTCTTCTGCTCGATGCCGAACAGCTCGATAAATGCGCCGCGGGTACCCGAGCCATCTTCACGGGATACCACATGGATCGCGTCGGACGTTTTGCCGCAGCCGACAAATGCGCTGAGCAAAAGTGCTGCTGCAAGGATCATTGCCATTGTCTTTTTCATAAAGTGTACTCCTTCTTTTTTCCTCGTTGCGGATCGCCTCCGCACGATTTGGATTGTAAAAGCAGCATGTTAAATCCAAAATCCTGTTTCTGTAAAATCTTTGTCTATGAATGTTAAAACTGATCGAAGGTCGATTTTCTTTACTACGCTAATGCATTTAACAAAAACCTCTTGACAAAAAGCCATGAAGAGTGTATAAGTAACACATGTTCCTTCTTTATGGAGGAGCAATGCTTGAGGAAAGGATCACGAAAAGCATGAAGTTTGCAGCAACCATGATGACTATGGACATGATGTGCATGATGATGACCATGCGCATGATGTGCGCTGCCGAAAAAACCGAGCTTTCCGTGGCATATTCCGATAGAGGATAACGGGTAGAGCATTTTACCCGGTCTGATTACCGATTTTACTGCGGCGGGAAGCACCGGCTTCCCGCCTTTTTCTTTCATCGGGAAATCTTACAGGAGGAAACGCATGATCCAACTTGAAAATCTTGGTAAAACATATCAAGTTGCAGCAGGGCCGATCGAAGCGATCAAGAACATCAATCTGACCATCGAAGACGGCGACATCTTCGGCATCATCGGCTTGAGCGGCGCAGGTAAATCCACGCTGGTACGCTGCATCAACTTTTTGGAACGTCCCACCGAAGGCCGCGTCATCTTTGACGGTCAGGACCTGGGCACGCTGACCCACAAAGAACTTTTGAAGGCTCGTCAGCAGATCGGCATGATCTTTCAGGGATTCAACCTTCTGTCGCAGAAGAAAGCCATCAAAAACGTCTGCTTCCCCATGGAGATCGCAGGCGTACCCAAGGCAGAAGCAAGAAAGCGTGCAGAAGAACTGCTTGAACTGGTGGGTCTGAAGGACCGCATGGATTCC
>JAGBGW010000298.1 GCA_017935825.1 Clostridia bacterium | reverse complement strand
TGTTCAAAGGGCATCTGTTCCACAGGTGCACCCGTGATGATGAAACCGTCGTACTTTTGATCCACGATTTCGGAGAAGGGACGATAGAAGGAGAGCATGTGCTCCATGGGGGTGTTTTTGGAAATATGGCTTTCCACCGTGATCAGATCCAGTTCCACCTGCAAAGGTGTATTGCCAAGCAGACGGGCAAGCTGGGTCTCGGTGACGATCTTGGTGGGCATCAGGTTCAAAAGACCGATGCGAAGCGGGCGGATATCCTGTGTCTGCGCACGGGTCTGCGTCATGACGAAGATGTTCTCCGAAAGCAGTGTCTCGCGGGCAGGCAGCGCATTTGGGATTTTGATCGGCATATCCGTATCCTCCTTTTATTCTGTGAAAAAATCAGGCGCGGTGCGCACAAGCGCGCCGCGCCGTCCTGTTGTGCAAAAGAAATTAAATCTTGTCGAATGCCTGGGTCAGGTCTTCGAGGATATCTTCGATGTTCTCGATACCCACGGAGAAACGCACCATGCCGGGCTGGATGCCTGCAGCTTCAAGCTGTGCATCGGTCAGCTGACGATGGGTGGTGGATGCAGGATGCAGGATGCAGCTTCTTGCATCTGCCACGTGTACCACGATGTCGATCATGTTCAGCGCATTCATGAAGTTCATCGCTTTTTCGCGTCCGCCCTTGACCACGAAGGAAACAACGCCGCAGCAGCCCTTGGTCAGATACTTCTTTGCAAGCTCATACTGATCGGAAGTGGGAAGAAGCGGGAAGTTGACGGACTCGACCTTGGGATGAGCGCTGAGGAATTCTGCAGCCTTCATGGCGTTTTCGCTGTGGCGCTCCATACGAACTGCCAGAGAGTCGATGCCAAGGTAGAACTGGAATGCCGCCTGCGCGCTCAGGGTGGGACCCAAATCACGCATCAGCTGAACGCGTGCTTTGGTGATGTAGGCTGCCTTGCCGAAGTCACGGGTATAGACAACACCGTGATAGGAGTCGTCGGGTTCGGTCAGTTCGGGGTATTTGCCTGCAGCTTCCCAATCGAAGTTGCCGGAATCCACGATCATACCGCCCATAACAGCTGCGCTGCCGTCCATATACTTGGTCATGGAATGGGTGATGATGTCTGCGCCGTACTCGAAAGGCTTCAAAAGGATGGGCGTTGCAAAGGTATTGTCCACGATCAGGGGCACATTGTGCTTGTGGGCGATGCCTGCATAGCGCTCGATATCGAAAACATTCAGTGCAGGGTTTGCAATGGTCTCGCCAAAGACGCAGCGGGTGCGCTCGTCAAAGAGTGCTTCCACTTCCTCATCGCTCATTTGGGGCGTTGCAAATCGAACTTCAATGCCCATGCGCTTGAAGGTCACGGCAAACAGGTTCACGGAGCCGCCGTAGATGGAGGTGAATGCAACAAAGTTGTCACCTGCGGATGCAATGTTGAACACTGCAAAGAAATTTGCGCTCTGACCGGATGCGGTACCAAGTGCCGCCACGCCGCCTTCCAGTGCGTTGACCTTTTCTTCCAGACCTGCAACGGTGGGGTTGGAAAGACGGGAATAGGTATGGCCGTCTGCCTTCAGGTCAAAGATCTCGCCGATGGTGGCTGCGGAATCATATTTATACGTAGTGCTCTGGTAAATGGGAAGGATACGGGGTTCGCCGTCCTTGGGTTCCCATCCGGCCTGCACACAATTGGTTTCGATACGATAGCTCATGGTTTTGCATTCCTTTCTATTATTGGAATTATTATACCTTTACGGTGCCTTTTATGTCAACGTACATTGCATAAAGATACTGTTTTCCAACCCTTTTTCAAAGGAAAAGCGTAATCATAATCTCAACTCTGCTTGTCTCCACATTTTGCTTTATCCCATCGTATCCGCTTGTATAAATGCATGATAGCTCGTAACGTCATCAATGGTTTCACCGTCGATCTGCAAGGGTGTCGGGCGATCAAATGTTACCGTAATATCCCGTCCCGTATGTATACATACGCATTTTTTATGTTTGATGTGTGTTCCCTTAAACAGGTTTGGAAAAATGCACAGTGTTCGAAGCGGTCCTGTATGATGAAACATCATCAAAGACAACCTTCCATCCTTTCCAAATCGATTCTGATCAGGCGTCGGCATCATACCGCCGCCATAGTATCTACCCTGCATGGTCGGAGCGATCCACACATTTTTATAGGTAAATCGTTTGCCATCCACTTCAACCAGCGCATTCGTCGGATGATATTTACCAAGCAAACCGCCAATGGCAATGGAAGTGTAGTTCGTTTTCTTTTGCTCCTGCGTCCGCAGTTCATCTCCTCGCTTGCAGCAATATCCATCGATGCCATACCCCACGCCGTTGATGAAGCGATGCGTCTCCCCCTTCACTGTAACCTGTGGCAGATTTGAAAGCGCATTGGTTACATCCATGGGCATCGCATATGCTGCAGCACCCATATCACGCGCAAAATCATTGCCCGATCCGACAGGAAAATACAAAATTCTTTGATGAATCTTCAGATGTGCTGTGTCATTTACAAAACGATTGAGTGTACCGTCACCGCCTGCAATGATCAAAAAATCATCCGGCTGCAGATC
>JAGBGW010000297.1 GCA_017935825.1 Clostridia bacterium | reverse complement strand
TCTTCCATATATTCAATTTCCTGCACGGGCGGAAGGTTTGCAGGGTTTGCAAGCACGATCTTCTCACCATCAGTCTTGTAAACGTTATAGATAACGCTGGGTGCAGTGGTGACAAGGTCGAAGTCAAACTCGCGCTCCAAACGCTGCTGGATGATTTCCATATGCAAGAGACCTAAGAAACCGCAGCGGAAGCCGTAGCCAAGCGCAGCAGAGGTTTCGGGCTCGAAGAACACTGCCGCGTCGTTGAGCTGCAGTTTTTCCAGCGCATCGCGAAGGTCGGAATAGCGGGAGCCATCTGCAGGATAGATACCGCAGTAGACCATGGGCGTGGCACGCTTGTAACCGGGCAGAGGCTCGGTGGCAGGATCTTCATCCAAGGTGATGGTATCGCCTACGCGGGCATCACGGACGGTCTTAATGGCAGCGGTAATGTAGCCGACTTCACCCGATGCAAGTTCTTTAACGGGCGTAAGACCGGGAGAGAACACGCCGACCTCGGTAACTTCAAACACAGCGCCCGTTGCCATCATGCGGATCTTCTGACCTGTGCGAACGGAGCCGTCCACAATACGAACATGGCAGATCGCGCCGCGGTAATTATCGTAGAAGGAGTCGAAGATCAGTGCACGCAGGGGCTTATCCCGACCGTCGATGGGGGCAGGCACATATTCCACGATGGCTTCAAGGAGCTGATCCACACCAAGACCTGTCTTTGCAGAGACACGGGGTGCGTGGTCCGCAGGGATGCCGATGATGTCTTCGATCTCTGCGATCGCCTCTTCAGGACGTGCGCTTGCCAGGTCCATCTTATTGATGACGGGCAGGATTTCAAGATCGTTTTCCAGCGCAAGGTAGACGTTTGCCAGGGTCTGCGCTTCTACACCCTGGGTTGCATCGACCACAAGCAAAGCACCTTCGCAAGCTGCAAGCGAGCGGGAAACTTCATAAGTAAAGTCGACATGACCGGGGGTGTCGATCAGATTTAATTCATATTCCTGACCGTTGTGCTGATAGAGCATCTTGACGGCTTTGGACTTGATGGTAATGCCGCGCTCGCGCTCCAGTTCCATGGAGTCCAGAATCTGCTCCTCCATCTCACGTGCGGAGAAAACGCCCGTGGATTCAAGCAGACGGTCAGCCAGGGTGGACTTACCGTGGTCGATATGTGCGATGATGGAAAAATTGCGAATATTTTCGCGTCTTGTTTCGCTCATGTATTGCCTCACTTTCGATCAGCCGCAAAACGGCGATCTTATTACAAATATATCATACAAAAAACTTGGGATATTTTCAAGCGGACAGTAATGTGTTACAATCTATATAACATAATTTCGTATGACAGAACCATAACAAGGAGGTTGTATAACAAAATGGAAAAAGTATTGCAGTACAAAGCGGCGCTGGAAAAGCGTGGCTTCAAGGTTCGCGTGTTTGAAAGTGCCGCGCAGGTAAAAGAAACATTGCTTGTCGAGATCCCCGAAGGTGCAACCGTGGGCGTCGGCGGCAGCATGACCATTGAGGAACTTGGTGTGGAGGCCATCCTTCGTGCAAAGGGTCACGAAGTCTACTGGCACTGGAAGTCCTCCCCTGCCGAGCGTGCAGAAGTGACGGCAAAGGCCTTTCTTGCAGACTACTATCTGATGAGCGCAAACGCCATCTACTGCGACGGCAGCCTTTGGAATATCGACGGCAACGGCAACCGCGTGGGCACCATGATCGGCGGTATGGGTAAATTGATCGTTGTGGCAGGTAAAAACAAGCTGACGGAGGAAGACCCTGTTGCACGCATCAAGCGCGATGCATGTCCTAAGAATGCAGTACGTCTGGGACTTAAAACGCCCTGCGCACTGACGGGCAAATGCACCGATTGTGCAAGTCCCGACCGTATGTGCAAGCTGACGGTGGAACTTAAAAATCCGCCCACTGCACGAAACATGGAAGTATGGCTTGTAAACGAAGACATGGGTTACTGAGGTGAATGCTATGAACTGGGATATCGTACAACCGAATCTTGAAAAAAGAGGCTTTGCTACCCGTAGATTTGCAACTGCTGCCGATGCACGCGCTGCATTGATCGAAGAGATCGGTGAGAACAAGAAAATCGGTCTTGGCGGCAGCATGTCTGTGGTAAGCCTTGATATCGAAGGCGAACTGAAGGAAAAAGGGTGCATCTTCTACAACCACAGCGCCTGCGCACCTGAAAACATCCGTCAGGAACTGATCAACGCACAGTTTGCAGATTACTATCTTGCAAGTTCCAGCGCAGTGTCACAAGACGGTGTGCTCTACAACATCGACGGTCGCGGCAACCGTGTCACGGCAATGCTTTGGGGCTCTTCCAAGCTGATCCTGGTTATTGGCAAGAACAAGATCGTTCCCAAGGGTGAAGACGGCTTTGAGCGCATCCGAAGAGAAGCCTGTCCTCCCAACTGCAGACGGTTGAACCGCAATACCGGTTGTGCACTGACGGGAAAATGCACCGATTGCGCGCCTTCCGCAGGCCGTATCTGCAACGCATTCGTCACTATCGAACATCCTGCAGGCCGTTCCACCGAGCTTTGGCTGGTGGATGAGGATATGGGGTACTAATCAAAACACAAAGAAAAAGAGAGAAGCATGATTGCTTCTCTCTTTTTACATTCACCAAAATCAGAAGGAATATCCGTCAGGTCCTTTAAAACCTTCATAAGGCACGCAGGTTTGACCGCCGTAAATTGCAACGGCATGGTTATCTTTGATGATAAAACCAAGCTCGTCTTCCTTTGCCTCCAAACCGTTTTCGTTGATGGAATAGGTCCCTTCAAAAGGTCCGGTATACGTGGGCGGGAAATTGCCGACGTTTTCATTTGCGTATTCGTAGGACAGCTTGCCGTTATCAAAGCAATAGATGCGTTCCACCGTCAGCAGCTGACCGAAGGTCATGCCGATTGCTTGATAGGTCACGCCCCAGTAGCCCTGCAGATCTTCTTCCACCTGTGCGGCAGGAATCAATACAAAATCACCATCGCCCACGATAAGCTGATCGCCTTCAAAGTGATAGGGAAGTTCAAAACCATCGGTGCTATCTTTCATACTAAAGATAATAAAGGCATCCTCCACGTAGAAATCCCAGATCTCCTTATCGCCTACATTTGCACCTTCAACATCATATGTGATGTGTCTTGAGTAGGCATTGTCTTTAGTGAAATAGATCATGTTTACGGCGTTGGAATCGGGGTCGGCGTAGAACCAGGTATCACCCAAAAGCGCCCCATACACATCGGCATAGGTCTGATACATGATCTGCTTTTCCGCCTCGGCAATTTTGTCCTGCGCATCTTCATAATCGCCGAGGGCAGAATACACATCGATTGCTTCAACGTAACTGCCTGCTTCAAATAAAGACTCTGCATGCAGATACATGCTATCCAGCGCACGAGTTTTGCTGTCCTCGTAATCCCCCAGCTGTTCAAACAGGGCAGCTGCCTGTTCATATTCACCCTGATCGTACAGCGCAATAGCCTGTTCGTAATCAGATTTCTTGCATCCGACAAGCATGGTCAAAACCATCACAATTGCCAACAACAATGCAATCTTTTTCATGTTAGAAAACCTCCGTACTTTCATCAATTTTATTTTTGAAAATTTGAAGCATTACTGCATTTACATCGAGTGCAAACGGGTATGCAACCTTTTCCCCATCCAGTTCAAAGGAAAGTTCGAATCCGCCAAATTCTTCAAATGATGCATCTGGGAACAAATTCTCATTTTCCCAAAAAGCTTCTGTCAGACCTTCTTCGATCCACTCGGTGCCCAGGGTTTCGATGGGTTCTTTCTCGGGGTCGAAGAGAATTGCAAATTCGAGTTTGATCTCTTTCTTTTTGCTTGTAATGATCGCAGATAATCTTGATTGTTTCATATTCTCCTC
>JAGBGW010000296.1 GCA_017935825.1 Clostridia bacterium | reverse complement strand
TGGCAAGCAGCTGCCGCTGTCCCTGGGAAAGGTTCGCGCCGCCCTGGGTCAGCTTGGTTTCGTAGCCTTCGGGCATACGGCGGATGAAAGAATGGGCATTGGCAAGCTTTGCCGCTGCGATGACTTCCTCGTCCGTTGCATCAAGGCGACCGTAGCGGATGTTCTCCATCACGGTGCCGGTGAAAAGCTGCGTATCCTGTAGCACCATGGCAAGGCTTCGGCGAAGGTCAGCCTTTTTGATCTTGTTGATGTTGATGCCGTCGTAGCGGATCTTGCCGTCGGGCACGTCGTAGAAGCGGTTGATCAGATTGGTGATGGTGGTCTTGCCTGCACCGGTGGAACCCACAAATGCGATCTTCTGACCGGGCTTTGCATAGAGGGAGACGTCGTGCAGAACGGTCTTATCCTCGTTGTAGCCGAAGGTGACGTCGTCAAAGCGCACATCGCCAAGCAGTCGGGTGTAGGTCACCTCACCCGTGGCACTGTGGGGATGCTTCCATGCCCAGATGCCCGTGTAGGTGGGGGACTCGGACAAGGTTCCATCTGCGTTCTGTCTGGCATGGACCAGCGTGACGTAGCCGTCATCCACCTCGGACTGGGCATCCATCATTTCAAACACGCGCTCGGCGCCTGCAAGAGCCATCAATATGCTGTTGACCTGCTGTGCGGACTGGGTGATGGGCTGGGAGAAACTTCTTGAAAACTGCAGGAATGCGGCGATGGTACCAACGTCAAGGAAGCCTGCAATGGTCAGCGCGGCACCTGCTGCGGCAGTGAGCGCGTAAGTGACATGGGACAGGTTGCCCATGATGGGCATCAGGATGTTTGCAAAGGTGTTTGCCTTGGTGTCGGTGTCACGGAGCTCTTCATTCAAACGATCGAATTTCTCGCATGCGGCATCCTCGTGACAGAAGACCTTGACCACCTTTTGACCTTCGATCATCTCTTCAATGTAACCGTTGACCGTGCCCAGGGCCTTTTGGCGCTGTACAAAGTATTTACCGCTTTTGCCGCCCACGGTTTTGACGAAGAACATCATGACACCCAGCATTGCGATCACAAGTGCCGTCAGCGCAGGACTCATGATCACCATGGCACAGAACACGCCGATTACTGTCAAAATGGAGGAGAACAGCTGCGGCAGTGCACGGGAGATCAGCTCGCGCATGGTGTCAATGTCGTTGGTGTAGCGGCTCATCAGCTCGCCATGGGTGTGGGTGTCGAAGTAACGCAGCGGCAGTGTCTGCATGTGGCAGAACAGATCCGTACGAATGCGCTCCAGCGTGCCCGAGCAGATGGTGAGCATGAGCTTGTTTTGCAGATAGCTTGCACCTGCACCGAGGATGAACAGGCAGGCAAGCCCTGCCAGCATCTTTGCAAGGGGCATCAGGTCAGGCTTTGCCTGCCCGATCAGCGGCATGATGTAGTCATTGATGATGGGCTTCATGGATGCCGTACCCGCAATGCCCACAAGTGCACTTGTCAGGATGCAGGCCGCCACGATGACAAGGCGGAACCGATAGGGTTTTAAATAGGAAAGAATGCGGCGCAGCGTGCCCTTCAAATTCTGCGGGCGCTGTGCGGGACCGCGCATGTTACGCTTGGGACCTCGCATCATATCAGCCCACCTCCTTTGTCTGGGACGTATACATTTCAAGATAAATGGGGCTGGTTTCAAGCAGCTGCTCATGGCTGCCCACTGCGGTGACCTGACCGTCATCCAGTACGATGATCTGATCCGCATCCTGCACGGATGCGATGCGCTGGGCGATGATGATGGTGGTCACGTCGCCGCGCTCTTTTCGCAGAGCCGCGCGGATGGAGGCATCCGTTGCGGTGTCCACTGCGCTGGTGGAGTCGTCCAAAATCAATACCTTCGGCTTTTTCAAAAGCGCGCGTGCAATGCAAAGTCTCTGCTTCTGACCGCCGGAAAGGTTCACACCGCCCTGCCCCAGATCGGTCCGGTAACCGTCGGGGAAGGATGTGATAAAGTCATGTGCACATGCGGCGCGGCAGGCGGATTCAACTTCTTCCATCGTTGCATCCGCATCGCCCCAGCGCAGGTTTTCCTCGATGGTGCCCGAGAACAAAACGTTCTTTTGCAGCACCATGGAAACGGCATTGCGCAGCGTGTGCAGGGGATAGTCCTTCACATCGTGCCCTGCCACGCGGACACTGCCGCCGGTTGCATCGTAAAGACGGGGGATCAGCTGCACCAAAGAGCTTTTGGCGGAACCCGTCGCGCCCACGATACCGACCATCTGCCCCGATGCGATGTGAAGATTTACATCGTGCAAAACGTCGGTTTTATTGTAGGCAAAGGATACATTCTCAAAATCGATGGAGCCGTCGGCGACTTCCAAAGCAGAATCCGCATCCGTGTCGTCAATGGTGGGGACTTCGCGCAGCACTTCCAAAATACGGGAGATGGATGCGCGGGACATGACCAAAGACACAAAGATCATCGCCACCATCATAAGGGACGACAAAATCTGCATGATGTAGCTTGTGTAGTTCATCAGATCGCCCGTCTGCATGGCACCTTCGATGACGTCGATGCCGCCGAACCAGGACACGGCGATCATGCAGCCGTACATGACGAACATCATGACGGGCATGGTGATGATCAGAAGGTTTTCCGCACGCACCTGATTGTCACGCAGAATTGCCGCGGCGCGGGCAAATTTTTCGTTTTCATGGTCTTCGCGGACATAAGCCTTTACCACGCGGATGCCTGCCAGGTTCTCCTGCACGGATGCGTTCAGGTCGTCGTAGTGACGAAGCATCTTCTGAAAGCGGGGGAAAGCCTGCGTCATGACGATCACCAGCGTCAGTGCCAGAATCGGCACCGCCACGTAGAACATGGCAAACAGATCGGAATTGATGCGGAATGCCAGAATGCAGGCAAAAATCAGCATGCAGGGTGCACGGAACATGATGCGGATGGTCATCATGAATGCGTTCTGTGCGTTGGTCACGTCCGTGGTCAGTCGGGTCACAAGGGACGCAGTTGAAAATTTATCGATGTTGGAAAAGGAAAAATCCTGCAGTTTGTGATACAACGCACCGCGAAGGTTGCTTGCAAAGCCCACGCTTGCAACGGATGCAAAGCGGCCCGACAGTACGCCGAACGCAAGCGATGCAAGTGCCATCAGCACCATCGTGCCGCCAAGGCGAAGGATCAGCGACATATCCTGTGCAGGGATCGCCACATCGATGATTTTTGCCATCACACGAGGGATTAAAAGCTCCAGTACCACCTCCAAAATGATGGTCAGCGGCGCTAAGATCGCATAGAGCCGATAGCCCTTTGTACATTGATAAAGTTCCTTCAAAAACATCATCCTCCTTTTGGATGGTTTCCACAAAAAAATAGTGAAATGTTCTTAATACACTTCACTATTTTAAGACGATTATTTTTATGCGTCAATCGAATGGACGTTAAGATGCACTAATCTTTTCAGGGACGATTGACGGGGGAGATAGGGGCTTCACCTGCCAGTACGCGAAGCACATTCTGTGCGGCGATGTCGTAGACCCGAAGCTTTGCCTCTGCGGTCTCTCCGCCGATATGGGGCATGCAAAATACATTGTCCATGGAAAGAAGCGGATTATCCACAGGCGTGGGTTCCTGCTCAAATACATCCAGACCTGCACCTGCAAGATGTCCGCTTTGAAGGGCTTCGATCAAAGCTGCTTCATCCACCACCGAGCCGCGGCCCGTGTTTACAAAAATGGCGCCTTCCTTCATCTTTGCAAATTCTTCCTTGCCGATGAAGTGGAAGTTTTCCTTCCTTGCCGGGATGTGACAGGACACGATGTCGGCACGGGAGAGCGCTTCCTCCAAATCATCACAGGCAATGGTACCCTCGGGAAGTTTTTTCTCGTAAATGCGGGGGTGATAGGCCAAAACCTGCATGCCAAAGCCCTTGCACATGAAATCAAACTCGCGGGCAATGTTGCCATAGCCAAGAAGCGCAATGGTCTTGCCGGAAATTTCGGTGAAGGTGGGCTGCTTTCTGCCGCGCCAGGGATTGCCGTCGTGCATGACGCCGATGTTGTACATGGCACGCTTGGCCGCACCGAGAAGCAGAAGCATTGCCATCTCCGCCACGGATTTTGCATTGCCGTCGGCTGCGTTGGTGACATAAATGCCAAGCTTTGCGGCGGTTTCCGTGTCCACGTTGTCGTAGCCTGCCGAGGGCAGTGCTAAAATCTTCAGTTCAGGCAGGCTTTCGAAAAACTCCTTGGGATAGGCGCCGCCGCGGCATGCCACAGCCACACAACCGCGCGCTGCCTCCAGCTTCTCCTGCCAGGATGTGGCGTCACAAAATTCCAATTCATATCCTGCATCAATGATCTTTTGTCTGATCGATTCATGCATGCGTGTGGTAACCAATACTTTTGCCATAAATACACTTCCTTTTCAATATGCAACTGTTTAAAATTGTGTCGGAACGATTTGATTTTCTATCAGTATACCATATCAAGGTTGTTTGTATAATGCGTGAAATGGTATACTTTTACCAAACAACCCAGGATTTGAGGAATTGTTATGAAAAAGACCATTGGTGTATTTGCACATATTGACGCGGGCAAGACCACGTTTTGCGAGCAGCTTTTATTTCTTGGCGGGGCGATCCGAAAGACGGGGCGCGTGGATCACGGCGACAGCTTTTTTGACACCCACCAGATCGAGCGGGAGCGGGGCGTGACGGTGTTTGCCCATGAGGGACGATTTGAATACGGCGGTAATTCTTACTGTCTGATCGATACGCCCGGCCATGCGGATTTTTCTGCCGAGACCGAGCGGGCATGTGCTGCGCTGGATGCGGCGATCATTCTGGTGGACGGCACAAGCGGTGTGCGCCCCCAGACGCGAGCACTGTTTTCGCTGCTGAAAACACAGGGCAAGCCTTGCTTTTTCTTCATCAACAAGACGGATATGGAGTCCTGCGATGTGGCGCGGACGCTTTCTTCCATGCGCGATATGCTGGATGAAAGCCTGATTTGTGTGGGAAATGCCTCGCAGATCAAATCGGGTGACGATGCACTGTGCCAAGAGGCTGCCATGTACGACGAAGGCTTCATGGCGCGCTACTTTGACGGCGAGGCGGACGGTCAGCTGCTTTTGGAATGCTTGCAAAATCTTGTCATGACATCCAAAGTATACCCCGTGCTGACCGGCAGCGCTTTGCTTGGTCGCGGCGTGGAAGAATTTTTGGAAGTTCTGGACCTTTTGACGGTGACGAATTACGATGCATCGCTTCCTTTTCGGGCGCAGGTGTTCCGCATCCGCGTTGCGGAGCAGATCATTGCTTTTTTGAAGGTGGAACAGGGCACCTTGCAGGTGCGCGATGCCTTCGAATTTGACGGTACTACGGAAAAAATCAGCGCCATTCGCCTGTATCAGGCAGATCGATTTGAAACTGCGCCCAAGGCTGAAGCTGGGCAGATCGCGGCTGTCACAGGCTTGCCCTTTGCCGCCTGTGGTATGGTGTTAAAACAAGGCGGCGAGGTGGAATTGCCTGCCGTTCCCAGACGATTTTTGCCCGCATTGCAGGCCAAGATGAGCTTTGAAGGCGTGGATATCCACACGGCACTTTCGGCACTTCGCACACTGGAAAAAGAAGACCCTACGCTGAACGTGGTCTTTGATGAGGAACATGCCCAGCTGATGGTGCATGTTATGGGCGATCTGCAGCTGGAGGTGCTGCAGCGCGTTATGCAGGATCGTTTTTCCATCGCCGTCAGCTTCGGTGCGCCGCAGGCTGCCTATCGGGAGACCATCGCATCGCCTGTCATCGGCATTGGTCATTATGAACCTCTTCGTCATTATGCGGAGGTTATGCTTGCCATCGAACCTGCGCCTCGCGGCTCGGGCATCAGCTTTGAAAGCCGCTGCCATGTGGATGATTTGCCTTTGCAGTATCAAAATGCCATCGGCTCCTTCGTTATGCAGCGCGTCCATCGCGGCGTGCTGACGGGTGCGCCTCTTTGTGACGTGAAGTGCATCCTTCTGGCAGGCGGTGTTCACGACAAACACACGGAGGGCGGCGACCTTCGGCAAAGCACCTGGCGTGCGGTGCGGCAGGGATTGGAAAAAGCGGAAAATATGCTGCTTGAACCCTTTTATCGCTATGAGATCACTGTGCCGCAGAAGCTTTCAGGGCGCGTGATGAGCGATATGCAGATGATGCACGGCACCTGCGAAGGTCCCGTGTTCATGGGGGAGGAGGCTGTCTTCACGGGACGTGCGCCTGCTCAAAGCCTCAACGGCTATGCTCAGACGCTGGCGGCAGCCAGCGGCGGTATGAGCGGCTGTGCGGTGTTCTTCGATGGCTACGACGTCTGTGTGCGTGCAAAAGAGGTCATCGAAGAAATCGGCTACGACCGTGTGCTGGATAAGGAACACACTTCCTGTTCCGTATTCTGCCAAAAGGGTGCAGGTTTTACCGTGGACTGGAGAGAAGCGGATGTACTTTCCCACACGCGAAACGGTCGAACGGACGAAGAATTGCTTGCGCAATTTGCTGTCGGACATTAAGATTCCTAATTCCATTTTAAGATGAGCAAGTCGAAAGCTATGATACAATAAAGATATACGGGTACAGGAAGGGGGCTTGACAGATGCAGGAGAACGCGCGCGGTGTGCGCCGCTGGTTTTTTGGCTACGCGCAGGATGCGGATTGTGTTGCTACCATGCTGCAGGAAGCAGGGGACAGGCATCTGGATGGCGCCCATGTGGCATATTTTGCCGCGCAGGAGCAGACCGATGGACTGCACAAAGGCTTTGCCAAGTTTGAACGGGTGCAGGATGTAAACCCCGAGAATCTGAAAGCATCGGGGGTACAGGTTCTTCTTGTACCCGATGCAGCGTATTTTTGCAACCTGCTGGGGGAAGACGGCATCCAAATGATTCTGGACAGCGGCATCGACATCTATGGCGTGTTGTATCTGTTCCAGCTTTCGGGCATGCATAAGCGCCTTTCCTCCATTGTGGAGAAAATCCCCGTTGTGGGTGCCGCTGCATCCGATGCTGTTTTTGACGATGCGGAAGAAATTCGCTTTGTGGAGCGGGAATCCCACTTTACCGACACCCGTGCACAGGTCAATATCCTTGCCGCGCTGCGCGATGCGGCACTGCACCGCATGGCAGACCGGGTGGACAGACGGCAAAATCCCAAAGCGGATGCAAAAAGGGCGGAGCACGTGCTTGTGTGCATCAGCCCCTCGCCGGCCAATGCCCGTGTGCTTCGCTCGGCGGCACAGCTTGCAAGAAGCCTGGGCGCACGGTTGACCGCGCTTTATGTGGAAACCCAGATGCGCACAAGTCAGCTGATGCGCTATCGACTGGAAGAAAATATCAATTACGCCCGAAGTCTGGGTGCTTCCGTCATTAACGTTTACGGCGCGGATGTGCCGCTGCAGGTGGCGGAATACGCAAAAATTGCCCGCGTTACCAAAATTATGATCGGAAGGACGTATTCTTCTGCCCATGCGGTGGGCATGACCCATCGGCTGCTGGAATATGCACCCGATGTTGAAGTGTACATCGTGCCCGATGAGTATTCCTCTCCCGGCGTGACCCGATCGGAGAAACTGTTTTCCAAGCCCGAAGTTCACATTGCAGACTTGATCTTCTGCTTTGCAGTGCTTGCCATCTGTACGCTTATCGGCTTTGTTATGCGGCAGATGCACCTTAGCATCATGAACGTGGCGGCTGTGTACATACTGGGCGTGGTCATTGTGTCGTGGCGTCTTTCTCACCCCTTGGCGGTTGTCATGGCGGTGCCTGTGTACATTTTGATGCACGCATTTTTTGAAGTTCCTGCAGGCCGCCCCGAATCCTTTGCCATTGCCGTTATTCTGGCAGGCACGGCGATCATTACGGGCGCGGTGATGGATCGCTCTAACCGCATTGCAAGTGCGGCGGCGAAAAACGCTTACAACACAAGCGTTCTGCTTTCGGCAGGGCAGATCATGTACGGCGCGCAGGATATGGAGCAGATCGGTCACGCTGCCATGCGCAGTGTGCAGAACCTGATGAACTGTGCGGTGTTGTTTTGCTACCGCGATGCATCGGGTAAAGAGTGCATGATGTACATGGATCACGATGGGCGAGAAGCTGAACCGCCCGCGCTGGACGAAGATGCGGCGAAGGCGGCTGCCTATGCGTTTTCCCACCGGGAAGCGGCAGGACGAAATACGCAGAACTTCAAAAATTCCGCAGTGCATTTTGTGCCTTTGGTGGATGATGACGGTGTCAACGCTGTGCTTGGCATGTATTCCGATATGCAGATCAGCAGAACCGACGATTCCCTTCTTTCGTCCCTCCTTCTTCAGATCAGCGTGGCACTTGAAAAATACCAGACCGACAGAAAACGGGAACAGGCAACCGTGGCGGCGGAAAACGAGATGCTTCGGGCAAACCTGCTTCGCGCCATTTCCCACGACCTTCGCACGCCCCTGACGGGCATCATCGGCAGTGCCAATCTTCTGATGAGCGATCTGGATGAGGACGTGAAAAACCGCCTTGCACAGGACATCTGTCAGGATGCACAGTGGCTGGTGAACCTTGTGGAAAACGTGCTGTCTGTCACGCGCATTGAAGACGGACGACTTCAGCTGCATCTGTCGCCTCAAATCGCGGAGGAAATCGTGGATGAAGCCCTTACCCATGTAATGGCGCATGAAAAAGATGCGCTCAAAAGGGAGGACGAGGAAGGTTTCCTGCTTGTGCGGGCGGACCCCCAGCTGCTGACACAGGTGATCGTCAATCTGGTCAACAATGCCTTCAACCACGGCGGCGACAATGTACATGTGTGCGTGCGCACGTACCTTGACGGCGACGATGCGGTCATCGAAGTGGAAGATGACGGCGTGGGCGTGCCCGACGAGGCGAAGGATAAGATTTTTGATTTGTTTTACACTGCCCAGGAAGGCGGCGCAGGCGACAGGCGAAAGGGGCTTGGCGTTGGACTTTCCCTTTGCAAGTCCATCATCGGCGCCCATGAGGGTACCATCACCCTCACCGATGCTGTGCCCCATGGCGCAAAATTTACCATTCGCCTCAAGGCGATCGAACTTATGGAACAGGAGGTACTTTTGGGATGAACAACAAGGCACAGATTTTGATTGTGGAAGATGATCACGCCATTTCCAACGTCATCAATACGGCGCTGACGCGTGAGGGCTATGCATGCACTGCGGTGTACAATGCCGCCGATGCCATGGCACATATTGCACAGGCTGACGTGGTGCTGCTGGATTTGGGACTTCCCGATGCCGATGGTATCGACGTCATCCGAAAGGTCAAGCCCGAGCTTGCCGCGCCCATCATTGTGGTTTCTGCCCGTACGCAGGATGAGGAGAAGGTGGAAGCACTGGATGCAGGTGCGGACGACTACCTGACCAAGCCTTTCTCTGTTGCGGAACTTCTTGCGCGCATCCGTGTGGCGACCCGTCGTCTGCAGGTGCATCAGCAGACCGACAAAAAGTTTGTCAACGGTGAACTTGTCATCGATTACGATGCAAACACGGTCTTCGTGGGCGAGGATGAGGTACATCTTACTCCCATGGAGTACAAGCTGCTCTGTCTGCTG
>JAGBGW010000295.1 GCA_017935825.1 Clostridia bacterium | reverse complement strand
GAGTAAATTTCATACAAAACCACGATCGGACACGGATTTTACCCTGTGCCCGATCTTACTTTTTTAAGAAATGCTTGAAGTCTTTGTTCTTCACTTGCCAATAGTGCAAAGAAACAGTATAATATATCTGTTGTATTTTTGCTATAAAGAGGAGTAATACCCATGCAATATCCCAATCAACCCAATCAGGTACCCAACAACGGCGCACCTGAACAGAAACAGGGCATCATGGATCGCCTGCGTGAAGGTGCTTCTATTCTCAAAGAGAAGCTTTCGCAGAAAAAACAGGATGGTTCCACCCCTCAGCAGAAGAAAAAGAAGATCGTCATTCCTTCTTATCTGAAGCCGCTGATCCTGTTCCTTCGCAGCCTTTCCATTCTGCTGATTAGCGCCGCCATCGTGTTTTGCACGCTGTACTTTGGCGTACGTATGCTCTATAAAAAGTACGTGGCACCTGTGGATGCAAAGGACGATACCACCGTTGTATTCTTTGTTGAATCCGGTGATTCCCTCTCTGAAATCGCTACCAATTTGTACGATCAAAATCTTGTTCGCCATCGCGGTGTCTTCAAGTACTATGTCGATTTTACCGACCGTACCCGTAATCTGAAGGCAGGTGTTTATCACCTCAACCGCACTATGACGCTGGACGAGATCATCGACATCATCTCCCTGGGCAGTGAGCTTGATAACACCATGATGATCACCATCCGCGAAGGTTCCACCATCGAACAGATGGCAGAGCAGATCAAGGAACAGATGGCGGAACAGCTGGTGGAATTTGATACGGAAGAATTCCTCAATCTGTGCAACGATGTGGCTGTCTTCAGCCCCGATTATCCCTTCCTGGCACCTTTGATCGAGGATACTGCAAATGAGGAACGCAGATATCTTCTGGAAGGTTATCTGTTCCCCGATACCTATGAGATTTATCTTTCTGCTTCGCCCGAAGATGTGATCAGAAAGCTTCTTGACCGTACCGACGAGATCCTCTCCAAGCCGGAGATCCTCACTGCCATCGAAGCAAGCGGCATGACCATCGACGAAGTGCTGACCCTTGCATCCGTGGTGGAAAAAGAAGGTACCACCGATTCCTTCACCAAGATCGCAGCAATTTTCTTGAACCGTCTGGATCAGAACATGAAGCTGCAAAGTGACGTTACCGTACAGTACGCACTTGGCATCAGCAATCTTGCTTTGAACAGCGGCGAGATCAACGTGGATTCTCCCTACAATACTTACAAGTATGCAGGTCTTCCTCTTGGTCCCATCTGCAACCCCGGCGAAAACGCCATCATGGGTGTTCTCAATCCCGATCAGACGTATCGCGCAGGCAACTACCTGTTCTTCACGCTGACCGACCCCAACACCGGTGAACTTGCTTACTCGCAGACTGCTGAACAGCATGAGCAGATCGTACAGCAGTGGCGTCCCACCTGGGAAGAGTACGACGCACAGAACCAGAACTGATAACACAAACAAATGCAGCCTTCCGCCAAATGACGGAGGGCTGTTTTTGAAAAAGGAGAAATGATTATGAATTACGACGATCGTTTTGAAGTTGTCCACAAAGAAGGCGGTGCCTTTGGCTATCAAAGAACCATCCTGGTAGACAAAGAAACCGGCGTCAACTACCTCTTTGTTCAGTCCGGCTACGGCGGCGGTCTGACCGTCCTGCTGGATGCAGAGGGTAAGCCTGTCGTCACCAAATAAGTGGGGAAGAACTATGGCACGCCCCATTGATCCTGCTGCAGCGGCGCAGGTCACTCGTGATCATCGCACGTGGATCCACATCCTGCAGCAGGTGTCCGATTATGAAAACTATTACAAGCAATGCGTTATACAAAGCACGCAAACTTATGCACAGGCATATGCTGAGGGTATCTTGCAGACCATTCCCGTGGAGGAGATCAACCGTACCCATCAAGGCATTCGCGTAAAGACCTTGCGCGATGCGGGGTTTGATACCATCGCCGATCTGCATCGTGCATCAAAAGCCCGTCTTGCCGCGATCAATGGCATAAGCGATGAAGGTGCCGCAGCGATCAAGCAACTGACTTCGGATTTTCTTGCCCAGGCTAAAAATACCGTTCGTCTTCGCTTAAGCGTTGACGATCAAAATGAATTTGCATCTGCCATCGTTTTATCCGTGTATCAGCTGAAGCAAACGTTGGCGCTTTCGCCGGAAGCCTCTGTTCTTTTAAAGCGCTACAAAAGCAATATTGAGCAGGCAATCCAGCGCAGTGAGATTGCACAAAGGGGACTTTCCTGGGTGTTTTCTTCCCGCGCGGTCAAGGATGATGCGCTCAAAGCCTACCAATACCTCTATGACCTTCTGGCAGGCAAGTATGCACAGCGCTGCAGCAATGTATCCCAGTGGCTGACCTATCTTGCTTC
>JAGBGW010000294.1 GCA_017935825.1 Clostridia bacterium | reverse complement strand
AGACGTAAACGCGCTCTTCATTCATCTCGTTGAATGCAGTGGAAGGAGCCTTGCAAAGGGGGCATGCTTCGGGAGCAGTTTCGCCTTCGTGGATGTAACCGCATACGGTGCAAACAAACTTTTTCATGATTTTTTTCCTCCAAGATTTTGATTTAGATGTTGTTGTTGTTGATTTTTGAATCCCTGATGGGATTATGTCCTGTTTTATTATCGATAATCGTTCTTGTTATCGACAACATGATAATAACATCTTCACAGAAGTTTGTAAAGGGTTTTTTTAAAATAATTCAAAAATTTTTGCAAAAGAAAAAAGGAGGAAAAACCTCCTTTTCATTGTATAGTTTAGTCCAGATTGAACCAATATTCAAAAGGCTCGGTGCTGGTCATTGCAGGGGTGATGGTCATCATGGTTTGGTCATCGTTGAAGGTGATGGTATACACGGCATTGCCGTGTTCGGGCACCATGATCTCATTGCCGGAGATGACTTCATAGTTCAGCGTGGCGATGGTGTCGTTGAGATATGCGCTCTCAAACAGGTAGTCCACATAGCCCTCTTCGAAGTCCAGAACCAGTTCGAAGTACAGATCGCCGTCGTTTTCCACGCGGGACCAGTCTTCAAGCAGCATGCGCTCAAGACGGGACTTGCCGCCAAGCTTGGCGCCCACTGCAATTGCGGTGATAGCAAGAATCAGTGCAAGCACTGCGATACCCACGATCAGAAGGACTTTCTTGCTCTTCTTTTTGGATGCTTCGGGAGCAGGCTGACCATAGACAGGCTGCTGGGGATAGACGGGCTGCTGATAGGCAGGTGCCTGGTAAGCAGGTGCAGCGGGTGCTTCATAAGCAGGTGCTGCAGGAGCTTCGTATGCAGGTGCTTCTGCTGCGGGAGCTGCAGGTGCTGCAAGCTGTGCGCCGCACTGCATGCAGAACTTGGAACCATCGGCAAGCTGGGTGCCGCAGTTGGAACAGAACATATAAATAAGTCCCCCTCAAAAAATAATTATTGAAATCATTGTATCTTATAAATGAAGCAGACACAAGTTTTTTGACTAATAAAGTCGAATTTCAGACAAACAAACGGCGAAGAATTGTTCTTCGCCGTCTGTTTAACGGTTGTGTTATTCTTCTACGATCTCAGCATCCACTGCGTTTTTCTTGACACTTTCGATGCCGTTGACGCAGGAAGCCTTGGCCTTGTAGCCTTCGGAGGTTGCGATGATCTCGCCGTTGGTTGCCTTCAGACGGAAACGATATTCGCCGGCCTTGTCCTGATACATCTCAAACTTGGGATGCTTCACAGCTTCGTAGCCTTCCACAGTCTGGTCTTCCACGCCTGCAACAGGTGCGTTCTTCGCAACGGAAGCAATGCCGTTTTTGCAGGAAGCGATTGCCTTGTAGACTTCGGACGTGGCGATGACCTGACCGTTGGTTGCAAGAAGGTCAAATTTTACGCCGGATGCGACAGTACGGATGACAAATTTACCCATGATAAAGTCCTTTCTTTCGCGCAAAAGCGAATGTTGAGTGTGCCGAAATGATTTGTTGCCAAAAATATAACATGTTACAGTTTATTTGTCAATGTGCCATCTTCCCTGCAGGAACAAAAACGCTTTTTTCGTTGTACTGTGTCGGAAAATCATATATAATGAAATACAGAATTTCATCGGAAAGTGAGTATTCTAAATGAAAAAAGGAAACTTGATCTATACCATCATCACGGTGGTCAGCGTTATTATCACCCTGCTTGCCATCTGCGCCATGGTACAGATTCAGATGCCGCAGTTGAAAGAGCGCATGCATGCAGGACGGCCTGTGGAAGAGGCGCCCGTGGAAGAGGCGATCGAAGAAGCTCCCATGGAGGAACCCGTAGCAGAAGCACCTGCCGTGGAGATCCCCGACGATATCTCCCCCGAACAGCTGCAGGTGATGGAAGATGCAGGCGAAGTCCCTGCAGGCACCACGGATTCCATGTTTGGCACCACCGACCATACCTTGATCCTCAACGCATGGGGCGGCAGGACCGAAATGGAAGTTGTTGACGTGGAAACGGGTGAGCCCCAGCAGCACGGCTTCGGCGCAACGGTATTCTCCCGCGGCGAAGTGTTCAGCTATCGCGAGGCGTACATTGAGTCTGACAATTGCGAGATCGTCTCCTGCATCGCCCGCCATGAAGATGGAAGAGAAGTCAATGCATGGGAAGTCTATACCGCAGAACATGTGGAATTCGTCGACCTGCCTGCAGGTGAAGAGCCCCGGGTGGAGCCAAACGCGATCTATTTCTTCATGCATAACTCTGAAACCATTCAGGGCGGCACGCACTGGGTCATCCTCTATAACTACGAGCTGGTTGACGATGTCATGCCTTCGGAGATGCTCTTTGAAATGCCCGTTGAGACCAACCTCTACGCACAGGTCAACTGGGACGAAGCAATGTAATGGAAAGCAAAAAAAGAAAGGCAGCAAGCGGAGAGACTTGCTGCCTTTTGTGCTGTGCCCGATTTCCCATCGGTCGCCCACACATGAAGAAAGAGGATATAAAGTGATTAGAGAGCTTCGTATTCTTCGTAGTCCACGCCCATCTGTTCCTTGCACACTTCGATAATGTCGAACATCTCGTGGGTGTGTTCCCAGGTGATGACGGGGTGGGTCTTCAGGCCCTTGCGCAGGCACTCATTGACGGATTCGATCTCGTAATCCAGACCTGCCCAGTCTTTATCTTCGGTGTAAGTTTCCACGATCTCCATCTTTTCGTTGTAAAGATAGACATGCTTTGCACCGGTGTAAATCTCCTCGTACTGGATCTTGCCCTTGGGACCTGCAATGACGGTGTTGCTTGTGGTGTTCGCCACATAGCCCATGGTGAAGATGGCATAGCCGGTGGGGTAGAGCATCTGCACCTGGGTGTCGATGTCCGCGCCGTCGGGGCCAAGGCGGCCGATCATGTTGACCTTGTCGGGTGCGCTGCCGAACATCTCATTGGCAAATGCGAAGCAGTATACGCCAAGGTCCAGAATGGTACCTGCGCCCAGCGCCTTGGAGAAACCGCGGTCGGTGGGATCGTAGGGATGCTCAAAGCAGTGCTCCGCCTTCAAAAGCTGTACTTCGCCGATGCGGCCTACTTCGATCCACTGCTTTGCCTTGATGTAGGTGGGATGCAGCGGCAGCCACATGGCTTCCATAAAGAACACGTCGTTTTCCTTTGCCATGTCGCAAAGCACCTGGAACTGTGCACGGTTGACCGTGACCGCCTTCTCGCACAAAACATTCTGCTTGTGGCTCAGACAAAGTTTTGCGTTTTCATAATGCATGGTGGTGGGGGTGCCGATATAGATGATGTCGATATCAGGGTCTTCCACCAGCTCCTCATAGCTGCCGTAGGCCTTTTCAAAGCCGTACATGTTTTTGAACTCTTCTGCCTTGCGCAGCGTACGGGAAGCAACTGCGTAGAGAATGGAATCCTCATGCTTTTGCAGGCACTGGGTGAATTCGTGTGCGATGCGACCGGTGGAAAGGATCGCCCATTTGATTTTTTTGTCCATTGCACCAACCTCCTGAAAAAATATGTGTTTGTTCAGACCGAAATTTGATGCTTTTATCATAACGGAAATTTTGCCCGATCGTACCCACGGATTTGTGTAAGATGGGATGACAAATTTGCTGTTTGCTCGTATAATAGTAGCAACCGATAAATCAGGAGTATTACCATGATCGACAGCAGATACGAAGTCATCGATTACAGCGGCACAAATTTTAAATTCCTTGCAGGCTACGTCAATTACGTCATGCCGCACCTACACCGTGAAATAGAATTGGGATTGGTTTTGTCGGGCGAAATGGGTCTGAACCTGCGCGATGGACAAAGCCCCCTTGATGCAGGCGATATCTGGCTCATAGACCCGTTCCAAAGCCACGGCACCTGCACCATGACCCAGGGCGAACCCTACCTTTACGTGGGCTTTCAGCTGCCCAGAGCCTTCTTTCGCGAGTATTATCCCATGATCGATCGGCTGGAATTTACCGATCACGTCTTGACGGCATCCCAACATGGGGAAGCGGTCATGCGAAAGATCCGCCTGTTGTTTTTGAAGGCGGCGCGGGCGTACTACAAGGCAGACGAGCATTATCAGCTTCGCTGTGCAGGCTATATCAATGCCATCTTTGCGGAGCTTCTGGATCATTGTGATACCCACATGCTGGATGAAAATCAGGTGGAATCCAACGTCAAGCGCAATTTGCGCATGCAGAAGATCAACGAGTACATCGAGCAGAACTACGACCGTAAGCTTCTTTTGGAGGAGATCGCCGAATCGCAGGGTTTGTCGCTACACTACATGTCCCACTTCTTCAAGGACAATTGGGGCATGTCCTTCCAGAAATA
Source organism: Clostridia bacterium (assembly GCA_017935825.1). Classification (GTDB taxonomy): domain Bacteria; phylum Bacillota; class Clostridia; order Christensenellales; family Maliibacteriaceae; genus RGIG9107. The sequence continues at coordinate 756 of JAGBGW010000294.1, read as the reverse complement.
TCTGCAGTACTTCCGCTGTGAAAAAGCCCGTGAGCTGATTGTCTCCACTGACATGAGCATCACCGACATCAGTTTCGTCTGCGGCTTCTCCGATTCCAAATATCTGCGCCAGGGCTTCCGCGAACTGTACCAGCTGGACCCCTCCGCCCTTCGTCAGCGCAAAAAGCAGAACCTGCAGTTTGATACCAAAAGCAAGAACATCTGCGACTCCCGCCGCCTGACACTGGAAGAAGCCATGGAAATTTTCGACCGCTATATTGAACAGGAACAGTAATAAAAAAGAGCAGTGATCAATCGCTGCTCTTTTTTCATCCCCTTGTAGGGACCGTATTCCCACACGGTCCGAAAAAGAGATCCTTCGGCGCGCTCCGCTTGCTCAGGATGACAAAACCGTGGTCACCCCATCCTTGTCATTCTGAGCGGAGCCGTCAGGCGAAGTCGAAGAATCTGTAAAGCGGGGTCAAAGCATTGCAAAGAAAAAACCTCAACCGTACAGATCCTTCGACGCGCTTCGCTTGCTCAGGATGACAATGTAATGAAAAAACCAATCACGGCTCCCTTAAGCCTAAGGGAGCTGTCAGCGAAGCTGACTGAGGGATAAAACAACAAGGACGGAAGAACCGTCCTTTTTGTTTCCAACTACACTTTGGGGAAAGTGATGTCTTTATGAGGTTTAAAGGTAGTATGCGATATTAGAAGTAGCGCTTGAGCAGACCTTCGAAGCCGCGACCGTGGCGAGCCTCGTCCTTAGCCATT
>JAGBGW010000293.1 GCA_017935825.1 Clostridia bacterium | reverse complement strand
GATCGAACAGCTGGTGCTGGATATTGAGCGCACCGTCAATGCCACCTATACGCAGGAAGTGCCCTCCAAGGAATTGGGCGAGTTGATCATGGCGGGCTTGAAAAAGATCGACGAAGTTGCATACGTGCGTTTTGCATCGGTTTATCGTCAGTTCCGCGACATCAATTCTTTCATGGAAGAGCTGACCCAGCTTCTGACGGAGGAGCCCAGATAATGTCGGGCAATCAATTGCAGATGCATACACAAGGGGGAGTATCCTGGTACTCCGTGCCCTTGTTTGAAAAGGCAGGCGGTGTAACGGCTGCTTTTTCGATGCGCAAAGGCGGCGTAAGTGAAGGCAAGCTTTCTTCCCTGAATCTTGGTTTTGCCAAGCCGGAACCCCGCGAAAATGTGCAGGAGAATTACCGCCGCTTTTTAAAGCCTTTGGGTCTTGATGCGGAAAAAATCGTCATCACCGTGCAGAAGCATACGGATATCATTTTGAAGGATGCTCATCTTCACGCAGGTCTTGGTTGGGATATTCCAAGTGAAATCGTGGCGGATGCGGAAATGACCGATCAGAAGGACTGTGTGCTTGTAAAACTGACTGCAGATTGTGTGCCTGTGCTTCTTTATGCGCCCGATGTACATGCTATCGCTGCCATTCATGACGGCTGGGCTGGTACAGTCAAACGCCTTGCACAAAAGACGGCAGAATCTATGGTGGAACAATACGGCGCGGATCCTTCCAAAATGCTTGCTGCCATCGGACCTTCCATTGGTCCTTGCTGTTTTGAGGTGCAGCAGGATGTGGCGGATATCTTCCTTGCGGAATTTGATCCTGCAAACACGGTGCGCGTCAGCGACATTAAGTGGCATATCGATCTTTGGAAATGCAATGTGGACCAGCTCATGGATGCAGGCCTTCGCCCTGAAAACATCGCCGTGGGCAGTATCTGTACTCGCTGCAGCTGTGAAGATATGTTCTTTTCCTATCGCCGCGACGGGGTAGGAACCGGCAGCCTTGCGGCTGTGATTTCCCTTGATTAAATCGACTTTGAAAGACCTTGGTAAGGACTGATTTACCAAGGTCTTTTTGTTGTCAAAATACCATGAAAAAGGTATAATAGAAGGTGGATCAAAAGAAAGGAATTGTGATGAAAAACCAATGAATAAGCCTTTGGATTTCACTTACAATATCACCACCTATGGATGCCAGATGAACGAGCATGATTCTTCCATCATGGGATGTCTTCTGCAGCAAATCGGTGGCAAGCCCGCACCCCACGAAACGGCGGATGTTCTTCTTTACAACACCTGCTGCATTCGTGAACACGCGGAAGATAAAGTCTTCGGCAATGTGGGTGCACTGAAAAAACAGCTGGAAGCACGCCCCGACCTGATCGTCGGCGTATGCGGCTGCATGATGCAGCAGGATGACGTGGCAAAGAAGTTTATGAGAAGATTTCCCTTCGTAAACTTTGTCATGGGCACCCATAATACCCATAAACTTCCTGAAGTTTTGCAGGAAGTTATGACCACGGGCAAGCGTGTCTGTGACGTGTGGGAAAAAGAAGGTCCCGTGGTGGAAGGTCTGCCGGTTGAGTTTGGCGATGTCTGCTCTTACGTCAACATCATGTACGGCTGCAACAACTTCTGCACCTACTGCATCGTGCCTTATGTGCGCGGCAGAGAGCGCAGCCGTGATGAAGATGCCATTGTGGCAGAAATCGAAAAACTTGCGGCACACGGTACCAAAGAGGTCATGCTGCTGGGTCAAAACGTCAACTCCTACGCAGGTGGCGGCGACGCATTTGCAAACCTGCTGCGCCGCGTGGATAAGATCGAAGGCATCGAGCGCATTCGCTTTATGACATCCCATCCCAAGGATATTTCCGACAGTCTCATGCATGCCATGGCGGAATGCGACCATGTCTGTAAGCAGCTGCATCTTCCCATGCAGTCGGGCAGCGATGAGATTCTGCACCGCATGAACCGCCGCTATACCGCGCAGCAGTACTACGAGAAGGTGGAAAAGCTTCGTGCTCTCATGCCCGATATAGCATTGACCACCGATATCATTGTTGGTTTCCCCGGTGAGACGGAAGAAGATTTCTGTGATACCCTTGCCATGATCGAAAAAGTTGGCTTTGTGACGGGTTACTTCTTCAAATATTCTCCCCGTATGGGTACACCCGCTGAAAAGATGGAAGATCAGATCGATGAATCCATCAAATCCGAGCGTCTGAGCCGTCTGCTTAAACTTCAGAACGAAAAGACCACCGCTTACAATGAATCTCTTGTGGGTAAGATCCTCTTTGTTCTGGCTGAACGT
>JAGBGW010000292.1 GCA_017935825.1 Clostridia bacterium | reverse complement strand
ATTTTGTCCGCATCCACCACGTCGATGCCCCTGGAAGCAAGGTAATCAGTCACACAGCTTTTGCCTGCGCCGATGCCGCCTGTGACCGCTAAAACATGCATATTATTTGGCATCATACCAGGTCCTTCCGATGGAAGCATCCACCACCAGCGGCACGCGAAGGCTTGCCACGTTCTGCATGGTGTCCTGTACAAGGCGAAGCACATCCTGCGCGATGGAAGCGTCACAATCGACGATCAGTTCGTCGTGCACCTGCAGGATCAGTTTTGCCTGCACGCCGTCCAGTGCCTCATACACGCGGATCATTGCAAGCTTGATGATGTCGGCAGCAGAGCCCTGAATGGGCATATTCATGGCAACGCGTGCACCGAAGTTCCTGGTGTTATAGTTGCCGGAAGTAAGCTCGGGCAGCGCCCGGCGGCGGCCAAACATGGTCTTGGCATAGCCAAGTGCCTTAGCGGATTCCACCATCTCATCCATATAGCGCGTAACACCGCTGTAGGTATTTTTGTAAAGCTGAATAAACTCAGCCGCTTCTCTTCTGGAAATGCCGATGTTCTTGGCAAGACCGAAGTCGCTGATGCCATAGACGATACCGAAGTTGATGGCCTTGGCCGCGGCACGCATGGAATCGGTGACCTCGTCAAGGGGCACGCGCCACATCTTGGCGGCGGTATCACGGTGGATATCCAAGCCCTTTTCAAAAGCTTCGCACATAGCTTCGTCACCCGACAGGTGTGCGAGCACACGAAGTTCGATCTGGGAATAGTCCGCATCCACCAGCACGCGGGATTCATCGTCACTGGAGAAAATCTTGCGCAGTGTTCTTCCAAGCTCGGTACGCACGGGGATGTTCTGCAGATTGGGTTCACTGCTGGAAATACGTCCCGTGGCAGTGATCGCCTGATTGAAAGTGGAATGAATGCGGCTGTTTGCATCGATCAGCGGCAGCATACCGTCCACATAGGTGCCCTTGAGCTTGCTTGCCTGACGGTAAGCCAGAATATCCGCGATCATCGGACAGGAGGTCAGCAGCTGCTCCAGTGTATCTGCATCGGTGGAATAACCACTCTTGGTCTTCTTGGGAGCAGGAAGTCCCATCTCTTCAAAGAGCACCACGCCAAGCTGTTTGGGGCTGTTGATGTTAAAGGGATGCCCTGCGGCTTCATAGATGGAAGACATCAAAGTATCGATCTTTTCACCCAGTTCCACGCCAATTTGCTTCAGGTTTTCTTCATCCACCTTGAAGCCATACTGCTGCATGGCAAACAGAACATCGATCAGCGGCATTTCCATGTTGCGGAAAAGGTCGAGCGTTTCCTCTTCCTTCATCTTTGCCGTCATCACCTCTGCAAGCTGCAAAAGATGTGCCGCGCAGGGTGCCTGCGAAACTTCCAGATACTGCTGCAGGAGGCGTTCCATGGGATAGGAAGATACCGTCGCATCCAAGACGTAGGCGGCGATCATCACGTCAAAGACAGCATGATTGACCTGGATGCCGAAGGGTGTGAGGAATTCCTTCCAGTTTTTGATATCATACAGCGTTTTTGCGCCTTCGTCTTCAAACAAAGGAGCCATAGTGCGGATGATCACATCCATTGGCAGAGCATTTTCGCTGAACAGATCTTTTGCGATTTTGACCTGATAGACATGAGCAGCATCATCGCTAAAGGTGACGGATTCCTGATCCATGTAGATAGCAACAGCTGCCTTTTCTTCCGTCAATGCACTGACCTTTGCAGTCAATGCATCGGCATCAAGAAGTTCCACGACCTCGATGGTGGGTGCTTCCTGGTTTGCTTCTTCTTCGCTCAACTCCCCTGCTTCGCCGTGGGCGGCAAGCTTTTTCAAAATGCCGCGCAGGCCAAGACGATCCATCAAAGGCTGTACTTTGGACACAGCAGGCCAGGCGAATGCAAATTCTTCCACACTGTCCGGGATGTTGGGAACTTCACGCACGATGGTTGCAAGCTTATAGCTAAGTCGTGCCTGCTCTGCATAAGTCTTCAGATTTTCGCAAAGTTTGGGACCGCCTGCTTCGTCCGCATGGGCAAGGGTCTCCTCCAGCGTACCGAACTTGGCAAGCAATTTCAGCGCGGTCTTTTCACCTACCTTGGGCACACCGGGGATGTTGTCGGAGGAGTCGCCCATCAAGCCCTTCAAATCCACGATCTGAGGCGGATTGATGCCGTAGACTTCCTGCAGCTTTGCAACATCATAGACGTCAATTTCGCTGATGCCCTTTCTGGTCATCCAAACGGTAGTATGCTCGCCGATAAGCTGGAAGCTGTCGCGGTCACCGGTAACCAGAATGGCATCGATTTGTTCCTTCTCACACTTGGCAGAATAGGCGCCCAGAATATCGTCCGCCTCAAAGCCGAAGGATTCCACACGGGCGATGCCGAGGGTATCCAGCGTTTCCTTCAAAAGATCCACCTGAATGCGCAGATCATCGGGCATGGGCGGACGGTTTGCTTTATAGTCAGGATAAAGATCGCCGCGGAAAGTGCCGCCTTTCATATCAAAGGCGACAAGGATATAGTCGGGCTGCGCCTTTTCCAGAACACTTAAAAGCATATTTAAAAAACCCGTCAATGCGCCCGTGGGGCTTGCATCCGGTGCGGTCAGCGGCGGCATGGCAAAATATGCCCGATGCAGCAGGCTGTAACCATCGATGGCGACAAGTTTTTTCGACATAGTCAGTTCCTCATTTCAAGACAATAGTACAGATATATTTTACCACAATTTAACCTCGCGTGACTCGAACTAATTCGGTTTTTGGGCAGATTTCCGCTCATACTTCGTTCTTGTCCTTGACAATCCCACCAGGATTGTCTTCGTCCAACGTCTCGTCTGAACAAAAATCTGCTCCGGAAAACTGCGTAGCACATATGGACGAGGAATGTTCGAGAGATTTTGGTTGCAGAGGATTTGCCTTAACTGGGCGTTAGGGTGAATCCGATAAGACCAAAAGATCCGAACAGAACCGTCCAGATGCGAATCCGTTCAAGTTACGCAAGGTTAGTAAAGAAAAACGGCGAAAAGCAGAAAGCCTTTCGCCGTTCATTATAAAATGTGTACCCACTGAAAATGGCTTATTCAACGCAACGGGTGCACGATTTTATTTGAAAGATCAGTTTTCAGAGAAGATGACGGTTACGTCGGGATGCAGCT
>JAGBGW010000291.1 GCA_017935825.1 Clostridia bacterium | reverse complement strand
ACTTCATCTCTTTGTTCATACGGCGATGCCGTGTATGTATTGTACCATAAACTTTATGTTTCTCAAAGCGCCTGCGACATGGCATACAGTTCCCCCAAAGAAACCACTTCCAGTTCCTTTTCCTCCTGCAGGATGGAAAGAATTTCGGGAAGCGCCTGCAATGTGGCGGCGGTGGGATGAATCAGGAGAATTCCCCCATCGTCCATGTTTTCCCGCACACGGGACAGGATCAGCTCCACATCCTGATCCCGCCAGTCGATGGTATCGGCGCTCCACATAAAGGTGGTATAGCCAAGGTCGCGGGCGGCCTGCAAAGTCACATCGCTGTAGTCCCCCGAGGGGGGCGCAAACACCTGCATGGCGGTGCCTGTGCAGCGGGCAACAAGCTCGTGACAAAGTTTTATTTCCTGCACATTATCCTCATAGGAAAGTTGGGAATGCTGCAGGTGCTGATAGCCGTGGTTGCCAAGTTCGTGCCCTGCGGACAACATATCACGCACCAAATCAGGATGGTCTTCCACAAATAGTCCGCCCAGATTCCATGTGATGGTTGCATCGTGTGTACGCAGAATTTCCAGCATGGCAGGGATGTACTCCGCCCCCTGATAGACATTGCACTGGATGGCGGCGTATGGGATTTCCGCGACCTGATAGATGGGCTGATCTTCCTGTTCGTAGAAGACGGTCCTTGCCTGCGGCACCATGGTGAAGACGTATAACGCACCGATCACGGTCAATATCACAAGGTTAACGGCATGTTTTTTGAGCCATTTCATCCACATCATCACTCACTTTCGTGATGATAGTATATGCATCCGTCACCTTTGATATGTAAAAAGCAAAACAGCGCAGTGAATTACTGCGCTGTTGATCGATTGTTTTGTTTAACCTTCTACGGGGATGCTCCATTCAATCAAATGCTCGTTGACGATATCCTGCAGCATGCTTTCGCGGACCATATCAAGGCCGTAAGCTGCCTCGAAGCCTGCAAGGTCGTCGGTATAGCCGTAGGAGACAAGGTAGGCGTCGATGCGTGCATCGAACTCCTCCTCGGTGACGGTGATCCCCTCAGCCTCTGCCACTGCGGTGTAGAACAGACGGGTGCAGATGGTATCCTGTGCATACATATCTGCGGCATTTTCAAACTCTTCCATGGTCATGCCCAAAGCTTCTGCATAACCCTTCAGATCATAGCCGTACAGACCTGCGTACTCCTCGTAATAGCCGATAAAGCCATCACGAAGCTCGTTGAATTCCTTACCGCTGATATCAAAGGTGCAGCCTGCAAGACCCTGATTGAGAATCTCGCTGATATAGCTGTTGCGTGCATCTTTTTCTGCAGCGGCGGTCATTTCCTCCATCAGGTGGGCCTCGTAATCGGCGGTGGTGGTGAACATGCCGTTGGTGTAATCTGCAACAAAAGCGTCGTTATACTCAGGCTTTACATAGTTGAACACGTAGTGGATCTGAATTTCAAACTGTGCGTTTTTGCCTGCAAGGTTGGGGTCGTTGGAATACTGTGCAGGGAAGGTCACGTCGATGGTGACGGTGTCGCCTACGGTCTTGCCGATCAATGCTTCCTCAAAGCCGGGGATCATCTGACCGGAGCCGATCTGCAGCGCGGTACCAACGCCATTGGTGCTGCCGCCGGAGAATTCCACGCCGCCCAGCGTACCGACAAAGTCGATCCAAAGGAAGTCGCCTTCCTGTACGGGGGTACCTGCACGACTTTCATCCTCCACACGCTGGGAAGTGCCGGAGAGGACGTAATCGATTTGTGCCTGCACGTCTTCTTCGGTGACAGTGGTATCGATGAGGGTATAGGTCAGGCCTTTATACTGACCAAGTTCCACAGTGCTTTCCTTTTCGCCGCAGCCGCAAAAAGCAGTCACAAGCAGCATGCAGGCCAGCACCAGAGCAATCGTCTTTTTCATAAACTGCACTCCTTTTGGAAAAACAACAAGCGGAACACGACTATGGCGCGCTCCGCTTTTGTTTGTTCATTGATTAGTCTTCTTCTACGAACTCGTCTTCGCTGACGCCGTAGTGGATCAGGTTTACACGACCCTGCTTGTCGATCTCGTTGACCTTGACCAGAAGTTCATCGCCAACGTTGCAGTAGTCTTCAACCTTCTCAAGACGACCCTTGGTCAGCTTGGAGATGTGGACCATGCCGTCCTTGCCGGGCAGCAGTTCAACAAATGCGCCGAAGGGCATGATGCGGACAACTTTGCCCTTGAAGACATCGCCGACCTTGATCTCGCGGACGACGGACAGGATGCGCTTCTTTGCTTCCTTTGCAGCTTCTGCATCTGCGGTGGAGATGTATACGCGGCCATCGTCTTCGATGTCGATCTTTACGCCGGTCTCAGCGATGATCTTGTTGATGTTCTTGCCGCGGGGACCAACGACCTCACCAATCTTCTCGGGGTTGATGGAGAAGGTGATGATCTTGGGAGCGTACTTGGACAGCTCTTCGCGGGGCTGGGGCAGAACTTCCAGCATCTTGTTCAAGATAAACAGGCGGCCTTCGCGAGCCTGTGCAAGTGCACGGCGAAGGATCTGCTCGTCGATGCCCTTGATCTTGATATCCATCTGGATTGCGGTGATACCTTCGGTGGTACCTGCAACCTTGAAGTCCATGTCACCCAGGAAGTCTTCAAGACCCTGGATGTCGGTCATGATGGCGATGTTGCCGTTGGAATCATCCTTGATCAGACCCATTGCAACGCCTGCTACGGGAGCCTTGATCGGAACACCGGCATCCATCAGTGCCAGAGTAGAACCGCAAACGGAAGCCATGGAGGTGGAACCGTTGGAGGAAATTGCCTCGGAGACGACACGGATTGCATAGGGGAAGTCTTCCTCGGAGGGAATCATGGGTTCCAGTGCGCGCTCTGCCAGTGCGCCATGACCGATCTCACGACGGCCGGGACCACGCATGGGGCGGGTCTCACCGGTGGAGTAAGAGGGCATGTTGTAATGGTGCATGTAGCGCTTCATATCGTCGTTGGTAAGACCGTCGAGGATCTGAACCTCACCCATTGCGCCCAGCGTTGCGATGGACATGACCTGGGTCTGACCACGGGTGAACACTGCGCTGCCGTGGGGACGGGGCAGGATGCCTGCTTCGCACCAGATGGGGCGAATCTCGGTCATTGCACGGCCGTCGGGACGGATCTGGTGGTTGATGATCTTGTCGCGAACGATTTCCTTGGTGATTGCATAGATGATGTCGCCGATGACACCTGCGCTTTCGGGATACTCTTCTGCGAAGTGCTCCACAACCTCTGCCTCGACCTGGTTGCCGCGAAGGGTGCGTTCGTCACGATCGAAAGTATCAAGGCTCCAGCGAACCTTTTCAGTTGCATACTCGCGAACCTTAGCTTCAAATGCTTCGTCAGGCTTGGGTGCGACAAACTCCATCTTAGGCTGGCCAACTGCTGCAGCGATATCGTTGATGAATGCAACGATGCGCTTGATCTCCTCATGTGCGGTGAGGATTGCGTTGAGCATGGTCTCTTCGCTGACTTCCTTTGCGCCTGCTTCAACCATCATAACTGCATCCTTGGTACCGGAAACGGTCAGGTGCAGGTCGCTGACAGCGCGCTGTGCAGCGTCAGGGTTGATGATGATCTGGCCATCGATCAGACCAACCTGAACGGAACCGGTGGGGCCCATGAAAGGCAGGTTGGAAATTGCAAGTGCTGCGGAAGAACCGATCATTGCAAGGACGTCGGTGGGAACGTCGTTGTCTACAGACAAAACGGTTGCCACGATCTGGACGTCATTGCGGAAGCCCTTGGGGAACAAGGGGCGGATGGGACGGTCGATAAGGCGGCAGGACAGGATTGCACGCTCGGAAGGACGACCCTCACGCTTGATGAAACCGCCGGGGATCTTGCCGGCAGCATAGAGTTTTTCTTCGTATTCTACGCTCAGAGGGAAGAAATCGATGCCCTCACGAGGCTGCTTGGAACCGGTTGCGCAAACCAGAACATAGCTTTCGCCCATGTGCACAAGCACAGAGCCGCCGGCCTGTTCTGCATATTTACCCGTTTCGATAACCAGCTTGCGACCAGCCAGATCCATCTGGAAAACCTGATGCATACTTTTACTCCTTTGTTCTTTTGCTAAACTTATTATCTTCTCAAATACAAATCAAGAGCGGCAAGCAAACTTGCCGCCCTGATATGAGCGTTATTTACGCAGACCCAGTTCTGCAATCAGAGCACGGTAGCGCTCGATATCCTTCTTCTTGAGGTAGTTGAGCATGCCGCGACGCTGACCAACCATCTTCAGAAGGCCGCGACGGGAATGATGGTCCTTCTTATGAACCTTGAGGTGCTCGTTGAGGTGGTTGATGCGCTGAGTCAGCAGTGCAACCTGAACCTCGGGAGAACCGGTGTCGCCCTCATGAGTCTTGTACTGTTCGATAACCTGTTCTTTCCAATTTGCTTCAAGCATGGATATAAATCCTCCTTCAATTGATAAATATAGATTCCCGTAAGCATCGTAATGCGTCATGATACGGCGGCAGGCGCCGCGAAGGTGACGCGCAAAACAGCGCTTATGGTTCATTCAAAACGGGCTTGGAATGGTTTCCCGCAGTGAACTTATAAATTATAACATACCCTGTCTCTTCTTGCAAGCATTTCAACTAAAAATTCATGCCTGCTGTGCAGCTTGTTCAAAGTACGCACGGGCATTTGCAACGTCCGTATCGATCTGTGCGGACAGCTGTGCGAAGGTGTCAAACTTCTGTTCTGCACGAAGCATTGCAAGCAGTTCCACACGGGCATGGTGGTCGTAGCAGTCGCCTTCAAAGTCCAGAATGTGGGTCTCGATCACGGCCTGACCC